>RFNS01000276.1 GCA_009927055.1 Alphaproteobacteria bacterium
AGACATCAGGGTTATTACAACAGGCCCTGATGGTAAAACTTTAGACCAAAAAGACTGGTACGCCGAGTTTAGATATCAATACAAATATGACCTGAACACACAAGAAGGCGAGCGGATTATTCGCATCAAAAATGGTGAAGGCCTTCGCATCAATAATGATGGCTCTGTTGTGCTGGAAGGTGGCCGTCGCCACCACGCTTTGGCATGGATGGGCAAAAAATGGGTGAATTTAAGTGAAGATAACGCCCGCCACCCGCATAACAACAACTGGGTTGGCCTTGGGAATAAGGGCGACGTGGTGTATCTTGGCAAAGTGGCTGATGTTAAACAAGGCTTCGGTGTTGTGATGGGAACGGATGGAAATTTCTCATCACCACAACAAATGCAAGGTCATAAAAGGCCGCACAGCCCTCGCAATTGGGATACGCTGAACATCCCCAAAGCTGTCGAGATGACAGCGCCGCCTAAGGCTGATAAGCGGCCCGCCGAGACTATCCGCGCTTCTGCCCCACCCGCAACAGCTCCTGTAATAAAACAGGCATCAGCGCCTGCAACATCTACGGGAACCGGTGAAGCATCTACAGTCACCGCAACCGCTGACCATCGCATGCCTGTTGGCGTTTCACCCGCAAGTGGAAAAGCTGCCGCGGCGCCTCCTGCGCGGTTGATTTCTTCAGATGGCGTGCCGGTTGTCGCGACTGCGCCGGCCAGCGGGTCTGCTCATTTAGCCCATGGCAGTGGTGGTTTCGGCAGCCTTTCAGCTGAAACGGCGCATACTCATCACCAAAATAGAGTTGTTACTCGCACTGCTGATGGCGTGACTTATGTCCGGCGCGAGAATGGGCAAGTGATATCAATCTCAACAGGTGCACATGGTATCGTCACTGTTGCTGCCATCACAAACATCAACGAGATGTTGAGACACATGGAAGCCCAAGGCATAGCCCAACAGGTCAGAGATATGTTCGCGCACCCTCTCCCAGGTCAACCCCCGCAGGCTGCCCAACAGCCTCCCGCACCACGCCAAATTGGCGCTTAGGTTATTTTTGCAAAAGTGCGCGGCGCACATCATCCGCGCTTGCTAAGCCCACAATTTTTTTGCCGAGGGTTTGTGCGGGGGTGATGATCCAGGTCTCGGGAAGTTTATAGGTTTGAAAAAGATTGTGGCTGATGCGTTTGTTTTCATCCCACACCACAAAAATGTTTGGGCTTGTTTTCAGTGCCGGAAGCGATGGGTTGTTGCGCCTCAACCTCTCTAAAAAATCATCAATTGTTTTCTGGCTGCTGTCTTGCGAGATGAGCAGCAGTTTCACATCGCGCTGCGCGTCCGCCAGCGCTATCAGCATCGGCAGTTCGGCCACGCACGGCGCGCACCATGTGGCCCAAAAGTTGATGATGACAGGGCTGCCCGCAAAATCTCTCAAACTTTGGGCGCGGCTCTGATCAATATCTTCAAACGAAAAATCGGGCACCGCTTGTGCTGTATTTTTTTGTTCAGCGCTCTCTGCACTCACACGCTGTTGCACCCATGCGTGGGTTGAGAGGGAATAATCAACGCCGCACGCAAGAGCCACCAGCGCCCCCACAACAAGCAGCACAAGAAATTTAGGAAGCATGATGACGCGACCTGAAAAAAAGAAAGGTGATGATGATCATCTCGGCCACGCAAAAGGCCACAAACCCCACACCCGCCGCATTGGTAAAACCATAGCTGTGCAAACCTGTGCCAAGCAGATTGACGCCCAGCCACGCCACAGCCACCATGATGTTGGTACACGCCAAAAAAGCCGCAAACGCGCGGGGTTGCAACATATTGGTCATGCGGCCATGCAGCAGCCATATCAGCCACAGCACAATCAGCAGCGCGCCGTTTTCTTTGGGGTCCCACCCCCAGAAGCGCCCCCACGATTGATCGGCCCAAATGCCGCCCAGCATGGTGCCCACCGAAGTGAATAACAACGCCGACAAGGCCATTGATCGTAACAGTTCGGGCAACACTGTTTCTTTTTTCCAAAGGTGCAGATGCGCCAGAATGCCCGCCAGAAAAGCAACCGCATAACCCACCGTGATGCACACAACATGCGTGGCAAGCCAAAAACGTGTGTTGAGCACCGCCACAAGAACACCCATGCTATCGCCCGCGGGCGCATAAACAGGGCTGATAAGCAGCAGAAACGCGCAAAACAAACTTCCTGCCGCCATATAAAGCGCGCGTTGACGCCCCACCACAAAGGTGATGACAGCCAGCACCAGCGACACAAACAAAAGCGATTCATAAAGACTGCTGACAGGCGGTCGGCCAAGAATGATCATCCGCAACACAATCGACAGCGCATGACACACAACAGCCGCCGCAAAAATATATTGGTGAAACGGTATGCGGGCGGGCTTGTTGGCCGATGTGTTGGCCGGCAACGGCAAAAGAATAAGCGCAAAAACCACACCATATAATGCCGCCGCCCAAGCATAAAGATTGGCGTGATGATAAAAAACCTCTAACGCCAGAGTGTTGAGAGGCTGCGGTGATAGTTTTCCTGTCTCACGCTTCAGGTTGGCCAACGTCTCGCGCCATTGTTGAGGATGGTGATGATAATAAAGCCACGCCAGTTTTTTCCACTGTTCCATCAACGCACGATAATGCGGGGCGCCTTTGCCATCGTTCACCAACTGCCACAGCGATGACCACTCAGCCCCCGTGGGCACAACGCGCAAAAATGTGTTGCCGTCTCCGGTCGCGGTCATGCCCGAGAGGGCGTAAGAAATTTGCGCAATGTTCATTTCTTGTGCGGTGTATAATGCCACATTATTCTTTTTTGCCCTGATTTTTTTAAGCGCATTCATAAAAAAATCGGCATGCCGATAAATCTCAAGATAGGTATAAGAATCTTTTTTCTCTAACCCCAGTTGAGTTTGCAATGCGGGCGACAGTGTAAAACGATCGGGCAACATCAGGGTCAGGCTGGTCAGCAGGTGCGAATAATCTTGCACGGCGGCATATAACCCGATAATTTCTTTTTCAAGCGATGATTGATCGGCCGCGGGTTTATCCATCATCTTCTGCAAAACAGGCAACCGCGCATCGAGTGCAGAAGCCGTCTCCAAAAAACTGAAATTTTTTCTTTTGTCATCGGCAAAACCCAGCCACGCTTTTAACGGCGCGCTGCCCATGGCAATCACTTCCTGCGTCATGGCGACCGATGGCGTAAAGGCCGCAGCCACAAACCATTCCAGCGCTGATATATCATCAGGCGCCGAGCGCCCCGCCACTTTTCTGAACGTGGCTCTGGCCACACTTTCCATGGGCTTGATGCGCCCTTCATGCATCACGGCCATGTCGGCCATCAGGTGAATATCGTGCGGTTGTATTTTTTGCGTCTCTCTCTGCGCGTCTGTTTCGGCGATAGAAGGCAAGGCGACAAGACACCAAAGCAGGATGAGCCAATGGATCATGCGCGCCCACGCCTTCTCATCCACAGATGCAGCACAAACCCTATCAGCATCACACCTGTGGCGACATATGGCAGCACCCTGCCTTCATTTTTCACGATGGTGAGCACGCTGGATGACGGCCCGTCGCCCTCAACAAACGAGGCTTGATAGACGGTGTAGCCCTTATACCTCAACGGCTCGTTCATGCGTATGGCGGTTTGCCAGGTCAAGGCACCATCGGCCACCTCGATGACCGAGGCATACTCGCGCGCCACATGGGTGCCAGGATGAAATGACGGCGAAAAACTGAGCAACCGAATGGAAAAAGGCAAAGCATGTTTTTTGCGATGGATGCTGACATGATAAATATCATCGCCGTGCTGATAAGCACTGACATGGGCCGGCATGCCCTGAACCACCAGCATATCGCGCCCCTGCACGCGCAGCTGAACGCCGGCAAGATTTTTCTCGGCATCTTTTTCATGGGGCCTCGCCACCAAACGCACAGTGTTATTTTGATCTTGAACAACATCGCAGTTGTGGCATGCCTTGGTCACAGACATGTCAAAAGGCACGAGAGCGCGAAAATCATCACCCTTCATGGCGGCCGCGCGGGCAAAGGCGATGCGCACCACATCATCGCCATTTTTATTAATCACCAATTCTTTATCATAATAATCGTCGAAAATATTTTTTGTCTCCTCTGGGGCCAGCAGCATGCTTCCCTCCTGCTGGGTGAGAGAGGTGACAAGCCCGCCCACCAGCAAAAGCAAGGCTCCGGCGTGGATCAGCCATGTTCCACTGTGCGGCCAGCTGAATGTGGATGTGAACAAAATTTTTGCCGACAGCGACGTGGCCAGCAGCACAAGCAACGAAAACATTCCTGGCAAAGGCACAGGGCCCAGCCAGAACACAAAGCCTTCAAAAAAAAATTTCTGCGCCTGATAAATACCCATTGCTGGCTGCACAACCGTACCCGCCACCAGCAGCGCCATGATCCATGGCAACACAAAAAAAACCAGCGATGGGTGAGTAAGATATTTAAGCAGCATGACCGATGAACGGCAGCATAATTGCTCTGTTCACGGCGTCAATGCGGGCGGTTTGGCGAATAAAAATTTTTTATACTCATCAGGCGTGCCAGAGAAAACAACGCTCTCACGCGCGATGGTGTGATAGCCAATGGCAAACCCTTCAGCCACCAGCGCGTTATAGAGAGGGGCCACATACCTCTCACCCCCCTCACATTCAGACAGCGGGTGCGCGGCATGGTGACGATAGGCTTTCTCAAACAATGCTGCTGTCTTAAAGTGATACAACCCGGTTGAACAAAGATGACTGATGCGGATTTTTTCTGTCACGCGCACCACGCGGTCGCCCTCAGCCTCGATAAACGACCAATGATCGCCCTCTCCTTCAAAAACTTCTAAATAACCATCCAACGTCGCCGCACAATCGGGGTAGGTGAAATGCGGCCTGATCGTATCGATGTTGAAAATGGTGAGGGGAGAATTTTTCTCCTCCTCCGACAGTGCGTTCAGCCCCATAAAAACGGTGTGCGCCTGCCCTTCTGTTGGCGCATCAAGGGGAAGAAGAAGACAACGATGGTTCGGAAGACCAAGGGCGCGCAACCGTTGCTGCACAAACAACGCAGTGTCAAAAACATTGCGAAAAACAAAGATAAATTTTTGTGATGAAAAATACTGTTTGAACGACAACACTGCATGATCGAACATCGTCAACCCATGTGCGGGCAGCATATATTTTGGCTTCAGGTATCCGGCGTCGGCAAAACGCCTGCTTTGGCCAGCCATGGGGATCACAATCATGCCGGCATGCCCTGCATTTTTTCATAAAGCCTGAGCGCGTTGGCCAGCAACAATTGCTGCCGTGGCTGATCTTCCTTGTGTAATGGCAGCATGGATAAAAACAACGTCACCGTCATGGCCAGAATATCACGCGGATGATAGGGCGTTCGGCGCTGCACCTCTGCCCAAAAATCTTTCTCCATATCTGGGTGAATGTCTTCATCCTGCAGATCAATCACCCCATCCACCATCGTGCAGCGCCCCGCCAAAATGCGGTCATACTGCCCGATCACCGAGTGCGCCAGCTTGGCAAGATCGTACCGCGCATCGCCGTAAAAAGTGGGCGGGCCAGCTTCCATAAACCCACGCGGATCAATCACCTGCACGCGTTCGGCTCTGACATCGTAAAAAATATTGCCGAAGAAAAAATCGCCATGCGATAAACAAATATCTGCGGGCGTGGTGGGCGGAATGGCGCGCAGCACATCATCGCACACTTGCTGCAGCGATACATCGCGGCCGCCTGTTCTCCTCAGCGGCTGATGAAGATCAAGCGCTGCTTGCGCTGCATAATCGCGCAGGCGATGACGCGTTTTATCGGCCAAAACATTTTTGAAATAAAGCGCCGAAAATTCTTCGTTGGCTTCTACCGCCCCGGCGCGCGGTTTGGTGGCATGACACAGTGATAAAAAATCAAAACAACTGGCCAGAATTTTTCGCCAGCGCTGTTTGGGAAGTGTCCCAAAAGCATATAATTCACTGACCAGCGGAAAATAAAGATATTCCAGCCTATAGCCCGGTTCCTCGGCCTGAATTTCGCCCATAAAGCGCGGCGTGTAGAGCTTGAAGGCATCAGGCAAATAGCGATACCACAAAATTTCTGATTTCATTTTGTGGCTTTGTTCCGATGACTTTGTCACCATCATGCCATCGGATGTGATGTGGTTAAACGCGCGGCTGACGGCAAGATTTTTGATAGATTGAAAAAAAAGATTCAGATGCCCAAAATCATACCAGTTTTTTATCGTCACCTGCGTCAATTTTTTCGATCGATGATACTGGCCCAACGCTTCGGGCAAATTCTGGCTTCCAATCAACGATTGCCGCAAACATTCAGCATCGGAAAACACAAAATATCCCACCAGAATATCACGCTTTGTCTGCCCATCGCCCATGCCTTCGGTAAAACTGATGCGGTCATTCTCCACCTCGCAATACGACCAGCGGTAATAGCCAAGGCTTGTTTGCGTGGCGAAACTATCATCGGGGCACGCCTCCTCGCCATCGATCAGCGTATCGCCAAAAAGAATTTTTACCGGCCCCGCAATGGCCGCCATCTCCAGCACCAGCTGCATGGATGTGACCAAACTCAGCTGTCGCGGCACGCGCAGCACGCGCATATTATTTTTCTGCAGAAAATCAACATCGCTATGCGAGAGAATGTAATCAGACGGCACAGATAAAAAAACCGCGCTGCCCTGCGCCAGCTTGATTTGTCGCTGATACAGCCGCTGCCCGCACACGGGCAGAAAACTGGGCGGAAGCTCGCCAAACTCGGCGGCAATATCGGCGCTGCAATAGGCGCCTGAGAGGATGATGAGCGGGGGTTGATGGGCCTTCACGACCCCTTCTCCTTCTCAAGCATGGCCAAAATATCGGCATGCGACATGGTGATAAATTCTTGCGGGCGAATGGCGCGATCATCGATATAAAAACCTTCGTCGCCGCACCACGGTTTGCCCAGCCAAAGTTCATCATAAGGCACGCGGTGTTTTTTCAACCATTCAATGATGATGGGCGATGTTTCGGCAATAATTTTGCCAAGATTATTGTTGTGCGTGCGCATATTGCGGCTGGAGGCGATGACAATCTCAAACCCTTGTTGTTGATAATCGCGTAAGCTGTTAATCACATCGGTGCGCGGCAGGGCGTTGGCATAATCGCCCTTTTCACCTTGCGTCAACGTGTTATCAAGATCGACCACAAGGCGCTTCATATTACACCGGTTTTTTGCCGAGATAGGTGAGGAGCAAAAAGCTGTACAACGCCATCAGCTGCTTGCCAAATTTTTCTGGCTCGGCCACATCGGCATAGAGCGCGCTTGGATTTCTGTCGGCAACGGGCAATGTCTCAAGATAGTTGTGATAAGTGGTGGCATACCACGCCAGAAGCTGTTCGGGCGTATTCCCCTCGGTCAACAAATCAGAAATCATTTGCCAGGCGATGCGCTGCCTGAACCAATCTTGTGTCAGGCGCGAGGCTGGAGTCCAGTGCTGCACGCGCATATCGGGCACATAGGCAAATTGTCCGCCCTTCATCCGCATTGTTTTCACCAGCGCGGTTTCATCGTTGCTGAGCAGAATGGCACCATGACCCTTGCGACCAAGATTGACAGGGAAACCGCCGGCGGCCTTCAGCGCATCGGCCCGAAAGGCCATGCTGGCCCCATGAATTCCCTGGTTCACGCTGAACAGGCGTGGCTGGTTACCCATCTCGAGCACAGACAGATAACAGAGCAAATTATCGGCCAGCCACGTGGGGCGTGGAATTTCCCACAACGGGGCCACAGGTCCGCCCACGCCCACCACCTGCGGCAAATGTTGAAAAGCCAGCACCGCACTTTCGGCCCATGTGGGCGCCGCCATCGCATCATCATCAATATAACCGATGATGGGATAATCATGCGCCAAGGCCATGCCCACATTGCGCGCGTGCGATAATCCTTGCACAGGTTCAACATGAAAAAGAATATCGGTCATCGATGCAAATTTTTCCCGCGCCTGCTCAACCTCTGGCGTGGTGGCCGAGTTATCGACAACGATGATCTGATATTGGTTGCGCGGCAGCGATTGCTGCTGCAGCGATGCCACCGCTTTTTCCAACAGGGCGTATCGGTTTGCGGTGCAGATGATAATGGCGATTTTATCAGTCATCACCTATGTTTGAATGGCAAAAGTTAATTGTTCATAACGCTGTCGGCGCGCCATTCATGAAGCTTAATAAAAAATTAAACGGTGCCGCGACAGCTTAAGAATGCGGCCATCATGACCCCTGCCTCGATACCTCAAAAACTCAGCCTGAGGTTGTGCCCTCAACTTCGGGTGCCTGGCCACTGGCACGCGCAGATCGCGCAAAAATGGTTTTTAGAACACGCGATGGACGATGCCGCGCCAGACGCCACAGACATAGCCGGAGAAATGTTTCTGGCCCATTATTTATGCCGTGTTGGCTTGCCATCATCGCGCGAAAAATTATTTATGACGCACGAATTGCTGGGCTGGCTGAACGCGCGCGATCCGCGCTTTCCTGCCCCCTTCACGCGCTTGATGGGGTTGATTTATGAACTGATGCAACCCGAAGAACAACAAAAATATGATGTAACGACCCCGCTGGGCAAAGTGCAATTTATTTTTGCCATGGCCCACGATGTGACAAGCGCGCATCGCCTGCCTGCCGCAATGATGGCCGATGAATTTTTTGAAATTTTTCAAAAACCAACGCACGATGGTTTGACACTGGGCCTTCACATGCTGGCCCAAAAACATGGCATCAACCTTGCGCATATCAGCACTGCCGCGCCGCATCTTATCGCCCAAAGCGGGGCCGATCGCCGCCTTCTGCCCCCTTCTCTCAGGCATGTTGTGGCGACGCCTTCGCCTCTGTCGGCCCCAGCGTTCATCATGGAAACAGACGTGCCGCACACCCCGGCGCAGGCCCACAGCGCAGCCGCCGATGTCGCCCTTCATGGCCAACGCGCGCCCAATTCTGGCTTTGGTGTGGGGTTGCTGGGCATGGCCAACGCCCTTGAAACGCAAGGGTTGATGACTGAAATATATTCAGACACCAATGCCGACGCATCCCAAACATCTCAACAAAAACACGTGCGCCACATATCGGCGCCTGTGATTATTCAGCACTGCAACAGCGATTATAATCTGATCGAATCTTTTTCGGGCGATCTTTCTCCCTTCATCTCGCGCTTTCATATTGGTGTGTGTGTGTGGGAAACATCCCAGCTTTCGCCAGCGCATCTGGCCGGAGCGGGATGGTATGATGAGATCTGGTGTCCTTCGCGTTTTGTGCAAACGCAGTATCAGCAGCAGACAAACATTCCCACATCATGGCAGCCGCTGCCCGTCTCTCTCCCCACCGCACGCCAGCACACCCGCCGCGATTTTGTCTTGCCACACGATGCCTGCCTTTTTGGCTTTGTGTTCGATACCCTCTCGCGCTATACCCGAAAAAATCCGCTGGCTGTGGTCAAGGCTTTTTTGCAGGCATTTCCGGCACAAAAAGATGTGTGTCTTGTCTTGAAAACGCATCGCACAGACATGATGCACCCCGCCGATCAGCCGCTGTATGATGAGATGAACACCATCGCCGCGCGCGATGGGCGCATACGCATCATCACCGAGGCGTGGCCATATCACAAAACGCGTGATTTTATCAGCCAGCTGGATGTCTATGTCTCGCTGCATCGCGCCGAAGGCTATGGCCTGACCGTGGCCGAAGCGATGGCGAGCGGCGTGCCGGTGATTGGCACCAACTGGTCGGGCACCCAAGAATTTTTGAACGATCAGACAGGCTTGCCGGTTAATTATACGCTGATCCCCGTGCGTCAGCATGAATTTACATCGTGGGGCCATGGCCAGCAGTGGGCCGAACCAAACATCGATCACGCCGCCGCGCACATGAAAAAACTTTACGACGATGCCACCCTGCGGAAAAAACTGGGCCAGAAAGGCCAGCAGCATGTTGTGGCTCACTTCAGCCCAGAGGCGTGCGGACAACGCTATGCCGCTAGGCTGGCCGAGCTTGGTTTTATTCTGCCCACCCCTGATCAGCGACGCGCGGCGCAACACCCATGAACTATCTCATCCTCACGCCCATCACACTTTTTCCTACCATTGCCGGCAACAGGCAGCGTATCTTGAATGTGGTGCGGCATATTCGCGCAGCGGGCAACACCGTTTCGCTGCTGTTTTTTGCGCAAGATATTGGCGCCGGGCTTGAGGGCATTATCAACAACAACCATATCGATGAGATGAAAGCCGAGGTCGATCACTTTTTCATGGTGGTGCCCGATGATGATTTTCCACAACAATGCTGCGAAAAACTGGCCCTGCGAAGTCGGTCTGACCCCACGATAGACCTGCAATATCCCGACTGGGATATTGATGATTGGTATGATGAAAAAATCAGCGATGCTGTGAGCCATATCTGCCGCACGCACGCCATAGATGTGATGGTGGTGAATTATATATGGATGTCGAAGGCGTTGCTGTCAGCGCCCCACACCACCTTAAAAATTATCGATACGCACGATCGCATGGGCGGGCGAAGCGCTCTGCTTAAATCTCATGGCATTCCGTCAAGTCATTTTTCTGTCTCCCTGGCCGATGAAAGCCGCGCCTTGCAACGCGCCGATCTTGTGCTGCCCATTCAATATGAAGAAGAAGAATATTATGCCGCGTCATCGGGCAAGCCTGTGCTGACCGTGGGGTTTGATGTGCCTTTAACGCAGCGGCCGCACGCCCCTTATCCTGATGGTCGCCGCCTGAAGGTTGGTTTTTTATCTCACCGCAACAATTTGAACGAACGGTGCCTGAAGGAGATTATTCATAACCTGCAAACGCGCCCCAAACTTTCGCAGAATATTCAATTTCATCTGGCGGGCGCCATTTCACAATGCATTGCGACAAGCAGCGATGAGAATATTCTGAAAATTTTGGGTGGCGTTGCTCGTCCTGAAGATTTTTATGCGCAGGTCGATGTGGTGGTTAACCCCATTCCTGTCGGCACGGGATTAAAAATCAAAACGGTTGAGGCGTTGTGCAACGATGTTCCCATCATCTGCACGCGCGAAGCAAGCGCAGGCATTAAAACGCCCTGGCCCTTTCACCGTTGCGAAAGCACAGAACAGGTTTTTGATTATATCGAACAGATCATCGACCGCACATTGCCGCTGGATGATGTTATTCAAGCGGGGCGCGATGTGGCCGCCCATTATGTGAAAGAGGCCCGCGAAGGGCTGGATACGCTGGCGAATGGCGAACAACTTCGCCGCATCGCGCAGAAATAATCATCAAGCGCCTGTTTGGTTGGTTGTCTCCAAATAACCTTTCATCAATCTCGCAATCGTCGGCACATCGGCCCAATAGGGCGCGTTATCAATTTTTTCGTCCGGCTGATCCAACCACGTCTGCGCATAGCAATATAAAGGGCCGAATGATACGCCCGACCGCGCCAGCAGGCTGCATATCCACTGACCCGGATTTTTGAAATGCGGATGATCGATGACGTGCAGCGATATTTCCCCATCGGCAAACAAAAGGTTCATGATGTTGGCGCCGGCCAGCGTCACAATATCTTTGCGCCCGCGAAGGCTGAGGGCTTTTTCGGGCAAGGTTTTATCTTCAAAAAAATCATGATCAAAACCCATGCCGGCCAACGCACTCAGCAACGCCTCCTCATTCAAAAGACGGCGCGTCTTGCCCGTATTGAGGGCCGAGGTGTTGTTGCGACCATAGTAAACGCGGGTATTTGCATGTGTGGCGGGGTTGTCTTTAATCTGATCCAGTACAATTTTGCGCAAAGCGCCCAGCGCCATGGCCGTGAAGGGGTGCATATCCCCAAAATTAATTTGAAAAAGCGGCGCGAACACCACCGTATCTGTTGTGAGGAGAGATTCTTTGTTCGTCAGCGGAATGAGGCGTCGATGCGGAAAAGCAAGGCGCGCAATCTCAACAATATGCCCCACATCCTTGATGACAAAGGCCACATCATCGGCCAGCACTTTATCGGCCACAAAAAGCAGCGGAAAATGTTCAACAAGAAAATGCTGATAATTCCCCCACGCAAAATTTCCGGCAAAGACGGCCCCGTCGATTGTTCGGTGACCTGCCAAACTTTCGCGCGCGACATCAATATGCTCGGTCACCACCACCGGGTCTCGATAACCGGCCGAAAGCTGGGTTGATTCATACACAAGCTGGTTATTGTCGGTCAGATATCCTGCCGGCGTGATCACCCCGCCCTCGGCCGCAAAAAATTTTGTATAATTCAAATAATCAATACCGTCGTGTTTTGTCAGCGCCTCAAACCGCATGTGGTCGGCCAGTGGTCGTGCCGGTTTCAGCAGTTTTTCGGCTTTCTTCATTTTCATGACGCTTATGCTAAGCGCTTCGCACGCGTCGTCAACACGTAGAGGAGTTGTTAAGCATTGTTTTTGCACACTTCCCTTGCACACTGGGGCCGAGGCGCGCATGACCGAATACCAATTCACCAACAACTGGTTTGGCGGGAATATTCCCACGTGGGATTATTTGATGAACCAGTTCAAGCCCGCCACCATTCTTGAAATCGGATCGTTTGAAGGACGCTCAACCTGTTACATCATCGAAAAATGTTCAAGCCATCACGCGATTGATGTGACATGCATCGATAGCTGGGAAGGCGGTGTTGAAGAACACCAAAAAGGAACCGCAATGTCGGAGATTGAGCGGCGGTTTGATCATAACGTGGCGCTGGCCCAATCGCGCGCCAAAAACCCTGTTACGCTGAACAAAATAAAAATGCATTCTGTGCCGGCGTGCTGCCGGCTGATGGCCACGCGAGGCGAGCAGGCGTTTGATCTGATTTATGTTGATGGCTCGCACCAGGCGCCCGATGTGCTGGCCGATGCCGTGCTGGCCTTTAACCTGCTGCGCGTGGGCGGCCTGATGATTTTTGATGATTATTTGTGGTGCATGGAGGCGCAAGGCAAGGAAGACCCCCTGAACATGCCCAAACCCGCGATTGATGCCTTTATGACCCTCTATGCCCGCAAGATGAAAATCATCAGCGGTGCGCCCATTTATCAAATCTATGCCCAAAAAACGGGGCGTTGACGCGAGAAAAAGGCTTAAAAAATGGCAGCCTTGATCAACAATCATGATTCGGAATGCGCTGAGCGATCACGCTTCTTACAGCCTCTTTTTCGCAAAAGCCCTGCCAGAAGCGGTTTTTAGATATTGCTCAAAAGCAATCGCCTTTTTCTCATCTGAAAACGCAACATACGTTTTCAATTCCCATGGCGCATATTTTGATGTGTGTGGCACCTGTTGCGCATTGTGGCGGTCTAACCGCATTTTTAGATTATCAGTGATGCCGGTGTAATAGCGATCAGGAAAGTTTATGCCGCGAAGGATGTAAACGTATTTCATAAGGGATCAGTTTAGTCCGCCTGCGTTGCGATGCAACTTCGGCGTGACAGCCTTCGCTTTTATTCTCGCTTCTCTCGGCAAGCCACCGGCTTGCCGAGCCGAAGCTCGCAGAGCGAAGGCTGGTGGACCCTATCGGGATCGAACCGACGACCTCCACAATGCCATTGTGGCGCTCTCCCAGCTGAGCTAAGGGCCCTTCCGGCGGTTATATGGTCGCAAACAACGCCGAAAGTCAATATGATCTATGCAGCACCCAAAAACGCCTCTAACTGGCCCATAAAATGGTTGTGGGTGATGGTGGCCACGGGTTCGGCCACGGGGGCCAAGGGGGCGGCCAACAACCGCTCCAGCGCCAGAATCAGACCCAGCATATCGCCCTCATCCCGCGCCTGATAGGTGCAATGCCGGCTATATTCTTGCGCGGCACTGCCCAAAAAGCCCACAACCTTGCACCCGCACGCCAGCGCCTCCATCGGCGTCACGCCCAAGCCCTCCAGCCTGTTCAGAGCCAAGAAAATTTCGCTCTCGCCCATCGCGGCCGCCACCACTTTTTCGGGCTGATCCTGCAGCGGCACCCACGGCACGTTGTGATGCTGCGGAAACCGCGCGCGAAAACTATCATATAAAAAAGCCGCCTCGACAGGGCGTTTGCGGGGGATAAAAACAATCTGCCGCTTTTTGGGTCGGGGCCTGAAAAGCTGGTCATCGACATAGCTGGATAAAAGATAACGCGTCAACTTGGGCAGACGGCGCGCCGCATAATCCATAATTGTCTGGCTGGCGCACAGAATGCCCACGGCGCCACAATCACTATAGCAACTGGCCTCCAGCAAGCCGCGCGGCACATAGAAATGATTTTGGCAATAAATGAATTTTTTTTGCGGCCACGGCGCCAGCTGACGCAGCAATTCGGGCTGGTCTTCGGGGATGATAAAAATTTGCGAGGGATTGTGTTGAAGTTTTTGTGGTTCAATCAACGGCGCTGTGCTATCAAACCACGTGGGGCGCAGATTATCGCCCTCGCACACCGCTGCCGCGCGCCCCAGTTCATTCAGCGCTTCCGTCAATCTGAAAAGATATTTGATGCCGCCATTCAATTTTTTGGCAGAAGAGGAAAACAGCACAAATTCTGGCACGGGGGGCATAGAACAGCTTTGCCACCGATCGGCGCTGTTTTCAACCTTGGCGCGAATGGATAGTGGGTCAGTTGATCAATGATCACTCTTTTTCCTCTCCTCTTGACGGAGAGGATAGGTTGTCTTGGCCGAGCGTGCGAGGCTTAGAAAATCTTGGTGAGGGGTATGTTGTTGGCTTGGGATGCATTCAAACTATAGAT
>RFNS01000163.1 GCA_009927055.1 Alphaproteobacteria bacterium
CACATGGTGCCTGGGGAGGGAATTGAACTGAATGGCTTTGTTGGCGAGCCTGGCGAGCCTACAAAACATTCACCCCGTGCTTGACACGGGGCCCACACATGGTGCCTGGGGAGGGAATTGAACCCCCGACACGAGGATTTTCAGTTTTCTTGATATGGCTTCTGATTTTATCCGGTGCATTCCCAAATGATTGATTTAACCGCATTTATGTGCACTTGGCCCAGCGCCGCCTGTCTTTACTTTTCTGCCATTTTCCGCATTCCTCTGTGCACAATTACACCAAAATTACACGTAACGGGGAGCGTTTTTATGGTTTTTTCCCATAATCACTGGCGGCGTTTCTATTAATGCATGACGGTAGATTTTTAGCGCCCGGCCATCTAAGCTTTTCGTAGAAATACACATGACCATTGTCCCACGGTGGTAGGCCGCGTTTGACAACCTCGGCTTCAAAATCCCGCCTGTCTTGGAACTCGGCGCCATAATAAAATCGATTGTTTGAAGGATTAAGATATCTACTTTCTATCTCATTCGCATCATAGATAAACCAAACTTGCTCTGGCTGTTTGCTATTGTCATGCCATGCCTTGGGGCGATATCGCTCGCCATACACAACACCGTCACACCACACAAATGCTGTCACATTTTCAGGCACAATTGTTTCCCCTTTCTGATTGATAATATGCATCCGTTGCCGTTGCCAATCAAAAATTCCTGGCACTAAGCCATACCCATTCGGCAATCTGATAGGTGTGGGAAAAAGCATGGCTCCGACCACATAAATAAGAATAATAGTGCCAATGATTGCTGCAAAACCGAAAAAGATTTTTGCGATAAAAGCGGCCACTCGCCAGAAATGTTTTTTAATTGATGGCGACATTACAGCACCACATTAAGATATATATACAAAGCAAAGGCGATAGCCACACAACCAATGGCTGCCGCGAAGACACAATAAATCTTGAACGCCTTGCGTACAAAAGTAAGAAAGTTGCTGTGCATGGCCGCTAGTGGCTGAAGGTGGTTGTCATCAAGCATCAACCTTACACCAAAAAATAATACAATATACCCAACAAAATTGCCGTTCCAAGCGGTACGGTAACGGCCATATAGATAAAACCCACCCATTGCAGGACTGATTGTGGCAGCCTCCGCACGCGCGGCGGCTTTACTATCTTGGGCATGTGTCGCCTGTGTTGATGTGATAATAAGCTGATTTGGCCCCAATATAATCAACCGCCATTTTTTCATCCCACGGCGGCAAGTGACGTTTTCTGATTTCATCTCCGAATGCAGAAAAGTCCAGATACATGGCCGTATCTATCCCTGCCAGAAGTTTGCGATAATCATCATGATGTTTTTGCGTCGTGATGACAGGCATAGCCTCGGCCGTGATAAGTTTTTTTGTTTTACCATCATGCACAAACCACAGGGGCCCGCGCTTGCTCAGCGAATCCCAATGCCTTGGGTCATCCACATTTTTTCGCATGCCATAGACAACGTCATCGCACCACATCACCCACAGCACATCAGGCGGCACAACTTGCTTGCCATTCTTATCGAGCACGCGAATATTTTCTTTTTTCCAGTCGAAAAACCCCGGAGCCAAAGAATATTCGTTTGGCAAAACCGCACGCATGGGAAAAATCCCCACATAGCCAAGATACAACAAACCCACCGTGCCCAACAGCATCGCCACCGCCAGATAGCCGCGCCAGAGCCAATGTAAGAAAGATATGCTTACATGCATGCGCGTCTCACGCTTAAGCCTGAGACACAACACCAATAACAACTATTGAGGACAGGGATTTTTTTTATCATCGGCACTTAACGTATCTCCATAAAGATAATCGGTAAAATCTGTGCGATAATTCATGTTAGTCAGTGGCACTTCGAGTTGCCCAAGTAATTCTTTCAGCGTTGTTTTATTTTTATCCTGAGACGCGTAGCGAATACCGCGGGTGATTTTTGTGTCGGGTTCTGTGTAAGTCACAGTATCATTATATTTTTCTAACGTCTGATGACGCCGATGATAAATAAATGTAGCGTGAAGCATTGGATTGATTGAGCCATGTGGCGCTAAATCGCTGCGCACATGGGGGTCCCTCCATGTGCCATAAATAACATCATGGCACCACCCAACCTCTCCCACTGCGGCTGGAACCACCACTTTATTCTGATTTTTTCTATCAATAATTCTTATCGTGCCGGGTGTTATAAAAATTTGGCGCACCAGCGCATAGCCATTCGGCAGCTCAACGGTTCTTGTCTGTTTCCAAATAAAAAC
>RFNS01000221.1 GCA_009927055.1 Alphaproteobacteria bacterium
ATTATGATTGAGAGTCATCAGGGCCAAAGCCTAGATGCGAACGAACTGATGGTCGCACTGGATACCCACATCGCGTGGTCTGACAAACCAGTGCGTTTCAAGGGGGCCTTTGGCGTGGTCGAGGCGGCGGGCATGCGTCTGTTCAATGGCGGAAAATTTGTGCAGTTTACAGGCCCCGCACGGGCCATCATTCATCCTAAGGAAAACCCATGAAGGCTTGCGCTTTTTTGTTCATCGCTCTCGGATTATTGGTATCACCGCACGCGCTGGCCCAACTGCCGGGTCAGGGGGCGGTTGAGGTGACAGCCGAAGACCGTCTGGAATGGCGCGAGGAGGAAGGGCGTTTTCTGGCCGTGGGCAAGGCACAGGCCACGCGTGACGATTTAACCGTGCAGGCTGATGAGCTGAGCGCCTATCAAACCCAGGGCACCAGCAACGCGCAAGAGATTGAGAAGCTGGTGGCCCGTGGCCATGTTGTGGTGACCAAAGGCAACGTGCGCATTGCAGGCGGCATGGGGCATTATCACGTCAAGAATAATCTGGCCATTATCACCGGCGGGCCGCTGACATTGACACAAGACAACCTCACACTCAAAGCCACCCAGCGGCTGGAATATGATGGGCCAAACAAAAAAGCCTACGCCTTTGGCGATGTGGTGGCGGTTGATGGCGATAAGCGCGTGACCGCCGACCAACTGGTGGCCAACCTGCGCCCCAATGCCAAGGGGCAGGATGAGATTTATCAAATCATCGCCCACAATAACGTGACCGTGACAACCCAAGAAGATATCGCGCGCGGTCAAAAATTGGTGTTCGATGTGGGGCGCAACATCGCCATTCTTTCAGGGAACGTGCAAATCACCCGCGCGGGCAGCCAGTTTTCGGGCGAGGTGGCCGAGGTTGATTTTGCCAAAGGACAAAGCCGCCTTCTGCCCTCTGGCCGCGGCAGCCGTGTCCGCGCCCTGCTATTTCCAACCGAGGGGAACCCATAGTTGACATTCGCTTTGACCATTTTCTGTGACGATGACACCAGAATGAGAGGCAGATGAGCAATGTTACTCAACGTGGCTTAGGGCCTTCTTTCATGCCCTCTCTCAGCAATTCCTCATACGATTTTGCTTGATGCCTGTTGAACGGTGGCAGACATTTTTCGACAATGGCTATCCTACGTTCGGTGCCCGAGCAGGCAGACCGTGTAGGCACTTGTTGGTTGTTGTGGGGACCCCGCGCCAACTATGGTAGAGTGAGTTAGTTGACGCACCCCGGCGGCTGATGTTTGATTCTTCAGCGAATGCCAGTCGAGGCTCATAACGGGTGGTACTCTTATATTCACCATAAATCACATCATGGCACCACATCACTTCACCCACACCAGCTGGAACAGCAACCTTCCACCAGCCATCACGGATATGAACGCGCTCTTCACTTAAATCAAGATAGCTTGTGACAAGAATATATCCGTTGGGCAATTTTTCATATTTTGGTACAATAAGAGCGTGCAACAGATAGAGGAATGGAATGCTGCCCACAATAGCCGCGACGCCAATATAGGCCTTAAACGCCATTTTTGAGAAAAGTTTTAGATCCATTGCCGGACAGTAATGTAAATGAAAAAGCATATGGCGGCGAGAATAATCACCGTGCCAAGTGTTACGGTGACAAATAAATAGGCACACCAAATTCTTCTGACCCAACTGACAAACCTTTTGGTTTTGTTTACACGAGTGGACAGCGTGTTGTTGAATGGAGGAAGCACGATTGAGCCTACTGTTATACCCTAATCGGTTTGTGGGAAATTTCCACTATTTTTTTGTGGGTGATAAAAACTTCTGCCACTGTCCTGATCAATTACGCCCTCAAGCCGCGCGCACCAAATGTAATGCGTGGTGATGTGTTCGGCTTCACTTGGTGCGCGATTTTCCTGAGATGCTTCATGCGCTTTCAGTGATAAATGCAGCGGCTAATTTGGGCTATGGTGCTTTGAG
>RFNS01000248.1 GCA_009927055.1 Alphaproteobacteria bacterium
TTAACCTGCCCCCAACCTAACCTACTCCAACACCTCATCGGCGGGCAGGGGCACGCCGGGGGGCATGGCTTGATCATTAGGCTTGCCGGTGCCCGATTCAGCGGCTGGGGGTTGGGCCTGTGCCGACTCTGGTCTTTGGGGGCCAACGGCATCACCCATGCCCGCTGCCTGTTGGTTTTCCGGGTTTTGGGCCTGCCCCAGCGGCGGCAACCCCTGCGCGGCGCGCTGCATCTCCATTTGCTGATACTGCATGGCCATTTGCATTTGCATGGCCTGATGCGTGGCCAAATTGCTGAAGGCGAACAAACCAAAAATCATCACCATCACCACCACGCCGGTCACAGCGGCCGCGTTCATCAACTTCTGCCAAAAGGGCAGCTCATGCTGCAGCAAGGCGCGCGCAATGGTGGCCTGGGCCTGCTGGGCCTGATTCTCGGTTTCAAAGCGCGCGACCGACACAACGTTGCCAGTGGGCGATTTGACGCCCAGCGACCATTCGCCCCCTGTGTTTTGAATGACCAGCGCAAAGCTGTGGTTTTTTTCTAAGTCAAACGACCATGTCACGGGCTCGGCCGCATGGGCGAACACCACAACCAGATTTTGGCCAACGCGCTTGGCCTGCACTTTGTTTTTCATTCTTTATACTTAGAAAAATTTGCGCGCGTGGGCAAGGTGGTTTGCTTTATCTCTAATTTATTGTCATTCCGGCGCAAGCCGGAATCCATGGAAGGGTTGCCACACACAAAACAATCACTTTTGACGCGTTTTATCCATGGACTCCGGCGTCCGCCGGAGTGACACAGTATTGTTGGCATTGTTGGCGCTTCTTGCCCGCAACGCAGGTTTGTGTTGGAATAATTTTATGACTCCCTATGACCCCCACAATGTTTTTGGCAAAATTCTGCGCGCCGAAATTCCGTGCACAAAGTTGTATGAGAATGATGTGGCCCTCGCCTTTTCTGATATTCGGCCCCAGGCGCCCGTGCATGCGCTGGTCATTCCCAAGGGGGCTTATGTCGATGCGACCGATTTTTGCGCGCACGCCAGCACAGCCGAGGTGGAAGGATTTTGGCGTGCCGTGGGCGCGGTTGTGCAGCAACTGGGCCTGAGTGGTGATGGATACCGGCTTATTGCCAACACAGGGGCGGACGGCGGACAAGAAGTGCCGCACTTTCATATTCACATTCTGGGCGGAAAAAACCTGGGGAGAATGGTGGGTTAGGCTGTGCCGGTGTTAAAGGCAGGTCCGTTGGCACCTGTTTGACCAGGAAAAAACTTGTCCTGTTTTTCAGCAAAAGTAAGATTACCGTTTCCAGGAGCAGATTGCTCGTGACCATACCGGGCCACAGCGTCAATCACTGTTTCTTTGCCAACTGCATCCATACCACCTCTGCCTACAAGAGGGGTAGCGTGAGTAAGATTGAGTGGTGGTTTATTGGCAGGATCGGCAACCACAGGAGCCCCACCCGCGCGCGCCGTCACGCCGCCTCCCCAAACACTCACCGTCATGTGAACCACTCAAAGTTCATGAAAGTAATTTACCCGAATCTCACTTAAAAACGTCTAAATTTTGTCGCAATCACTTCAGATGTTTTGGTAAAGGCCCGTTAATCACCACTCGCGCCTCAGGCGCAAAATATTCCCCTCCCCTTGAGGGAGGGGGTTAGGGGTGGGGCCTTATAGAGTCAGGATTCATCAAAAAAAACAGAAAAAGACTGAATCCCCTGCGCAGGCAGGGGCCCATCACATATACGGCGCTTTTTGCGTTTCATTTGGGTGATGGGTGCCTGCCTCCGCAGGCACAGAAGTATTTCTATCGAATGTGTCCCGAATCTCCTCCCCCCATCACCACCCAACTTCCCCTGCCCTGCCAAAACTGTTACATGGGCAGGCATGAGACCATCGCACCGCCGCCCCGACGAACTTCGCGCCATTGAACTGATCCCCCACGTCGCCAAACATGCCGAAGGAAGCTGTCTGGCCAAATTTGGCGATACGCACGTGCTGTGCACCGCCAGTGTGGAGGAAAAAGTGCCTCCGTTCCTGAAAAACACGGGCCTGGGGTGGGTGACCGCCGAATATGGCATGCTGCCCCGCGCCACGCACGAGCGCATGGACCGCGAAGCCGCCAAGGGCAAGCAAAGTGGTCGCACACAGGAAATTCAGCGCCTGATTGGCCGCGCCCTGCGCGCGGTGGTAGATAGGGCCGCTCTTGGTGAAATTCAAATTAAGATCGACTGCGACGTTTTACAGGCCGATGGCGGCACGCGCACCGCCGGCATTACGGGTGGATATGTGGCGCTGGCCCTGGCCATTCAAAAACTTCAGGCCGAGGGCAAAGTGAAACGCGATCCGCTGATCGACAGCGTCGCCGCCATCAGCTGCGGTCTTTATGCGGGCACCCCTGTGCTGGATTTAGATTATGCCGAAGACAGCAACGCCGGCACCGATGCCAATTTTGTGATTACGGGGCGTGGCGGCTTGGTTGAAATTCAAGGCACGGCCGAGCAGGAACCCTTTACCCCTGATCAGTTTGCGCAATTGTTGGTGCTGGCCCAGCGGGGCACAACTCAACTGAAAGAATATCAACAGAAGGTGCTTGGCGCGCGTTCTACCTAAGGCCTGATTTGCCTGCCAACAGCTGGCTGGAAACGCCGCCACCACCTTCGCCACCGCTGCCCACAAGTTGCCCGGCCTGACCCACAATTTGTGAGCCAAAGAACACACCACCTGTTTGCAGCACCTGCCCCACTTGCGCGGGGTCGCCCATCTGCTCCAGCTGGCCGGGGCTTTGACCCATCCAGCGCAAGGCCTGAGTGGGGAAAAACTCAATGCCCTTCCAGCACGATGTTGAAAGCGTATAGATAAGGGTGAGATAAACCACAGTCATGCAAATTTTGGCCAGAATGGCGAAGGCCGCAAAGCCGCTGCTGTTGGCCGCGCCAAACGAAATGCCGCCAGCGGTATAAAACAGCAGATTGATCAGCCCCACGCCGATGGTGAACAGAATAAGCCCGAAACACAGACCAAACACCATCAAGGTTGGGCGCACAAAAATGCTGACGATTAAAAAGTAAGCCTGACGGGCGTTTTGTCCGGGCAAGCCATTCCCCTCTGGGTTCAGGTGGGCAATGGCAATCAGCGGCACGGCCAGCACTGCTTCAAACATGCCCAAAATCCACGAAAGGGTGCTGAACAGGAATTTGATGAAGGCCTGAAGCGGGACAAAGAAGGCAATGAATATGCCGCCAATCAGCCCCATCATGCCGATCAGAGACATGATACCGCCCACCGCTTTCATGGTTGTGGCCGAACCTGTAAGCAAGCCGCCTAGCAAGGGGATGCCATGCTGCATAATTTGCGAAGCGCCGCTGGCCCCGCCCTGCAACGCCAGGCCCCAGCCAATCAGTTCAAGACAGCCCTGCACCCAGGCAATGCCGAAGGCAATAAAGGCAGCCAGCGGGTTGACATCGCTGCCAATCCACACGGCCAGTTTGGCCACGGGGCCGTAATCCCATGCCCCCGTTAAAGCAAGTGCCGTATCAATCAACATAAACAGCATGTTGATCATGCTCCGGCCATGGTCACTCATCAACCCGCCTGCCAGACCCGTGGCGAACGGCGCAATATTCACCGCCGAGCGCGAGAGAAGCGTATCGAACATGGTTTTTGATCGATCAAAGTGCCATTTGATTTTGCCAAGCAGATCGCCTTTAACATTTCCTGTTCGCGAGTCAGGAATATTAGGTAACGTTGGCCCATAATAAACAGGCAACGATTGATTATAGGCGCTGAGGCTGTTCGTCATGCCCACGGTTAAACGCATAAAATAGGCCCCTGCCGCCACCCAGCCATAATCGGCAGCGCCGGCACTTGTCACATCGCTGGCCGACACGGTGATGGACTGGCTGGCCATGGTGAACAATGCCGTGGTCAACCCCACCAGTGTCTGAACATCTGGCCTGTTGGCTAAATCTTTCAGGTGCGTTGCACTGGCAATCTCCTCGGCCAGCGCTTCGGCCTGCGCTTCCAATAATGATGTGGTGATAAGGGTTGGAATCCCTGAAAAACGCATCGCCCCGCAGATGCGGCCATCGGCGGCGTTGTTCGATGAAAGGTCATATCCACCCACCACAGGAATGCGATAAATCTCATCATCAGAACCGGCGGCGACATATTTATTCCACACCGCTTTACAAATAAAATTCACGGTCATGGTATAGGTTTGAGGGGTTAAATCGACAAATTGTTTGCGGCTGATGGCCACCGTGCCGGCATATGAATAGTGACTAAGGAAAGTTTCCCACACGTTGCTGGCCATCTGGCTTCCCCAGCGCCCCATTTGAATGACAATGGCCTGACCACTGCTGAGGGTATCGCCCACCGGCACCAGCAACCCAATCGCCACAACCAAGCGTATGGGTGCCCAAATCTGGTTCGCGCGCTTGCCAAGGGTAACACCTTCGTGCGCGGTCTCGGCCACAATACCCACCAGCAGATAAAGCAAAATAACAGCGGCGAACACCAGCATGGCTTTTGAATAAAAACCAAACATCCACCGAATACCTTCTGAAATGCCCTGCATCTGCCCAAAGCCGCCCACACTGGGCAGCTGGGCCAGAAACACATAATCGAGAAACTGTTTGCCCAGGTCATTATTGTTGGTGAAAAAACCCTGTGCGTGGGCCTGCTGCAAGAAACCAAAACTGACCACCGCCAAAATAGCCATCAGGAATGTCGAGAAAATGAAGCCCACAATCGCAAAATAAAACGCAATCTGCAGGGCGTTTTCTTTTTTCCACACAATATTTCTGTACGCATCGCGCACCACGGCCATAAATTTTGGCCGTTGATTATCAAAAATGCCCGGATAATTTTTGGGCAACAGTCCCGCCTGCATAAACACCAAAGCCAGCGTGCGCACCAGCAGCATGCCAAAATCTTTCAACGGCGCGATTGATTTATCCATCTCCCAGTTAAAAACAAAATTCATGGCTTTTTTCACGGGGCCAGAATCTTTTTTGGCCGCGGCGGCGCCGCCAGCTGTCTTGCCGTCACTCTTGCCGAGACCAGAAAGAAAGTTCAGTTTCATGTCCCCACCATTATGTGTTCGGGGCCCATAAGCCCGTCATTGTAAAAAAATGTCTTCACACGCCATTAGAACAAAACGCGCTTAACAAGTTGTAAATAGTTGCGGGGCAGCTTATGCATTCTTTACCTTGTCGCAGCTTTGGTTTATTTGCCTTAACCAGAAGGGTTATTTATACCCATTCTATCTCATGACAACAGCCACCCTTAAACATGCACTGGCCGATGGGCGCGAAGGATTGAAAGCCTGGCGCATTTGGTCGCTGATGGCTGAAAATGATATTCGCCAGCGTTATCGCCGCAGCGTGATTGGGCCGTTCTGGCTGACCATCAGCATGATGCTGACCGTGGCCGCGCTGGGGTTTATTTATTCTTTTCTGTTTCAAATACCGCTTGCTGAATATCTTCCCTACATCGCCATGGGGCTGGTGGCGTGGGGGCTTTTATCGAATGTGCTGATTGAATCAGGCCAGGTGTTTGTGGGGGCCGAGGGGTTTTTGAAGCAAATCCCCCTGCCCAAAACGGTTTTCGTCATGCGGCAAATTCTTCGCCACACCTATATTTTTGCGCACAATCTTCTTATTTATCCCGTTGTGGTTTTGCTGTTTGGCGTGTCGATCAACCTCAACACGCTTATGTTCATCCCTGGTCTTCTGCTGGTGCTGCTGAATTGTTTTTGGCTTACCCTGCTTTTGGGCATTCTCAGCACCCGTTTTCGCGATTTGCCGCAAATCATCAACAGTCTTGTCATGCTGGCCTTTTTTGTTACGCCCGTGCTGTGGCATAAACGTCAACTCCCGCCAGAGGTTGAGTTTGTTTATCAACTCAATCCCCTCGCCAACCTTCTTAACCTGATACGCGAACCACTCCTCGGTGCCGCTCCCTCTCTGCACGATTGGATGGTGGGCATAGTCATGATGGTTTTGGGTTTTGGCATCACCCTTGTTTTCTTTCGGCGCTTCAGAAGCCGCATCACCTACTGGCTGTAACATGGCGCACATCGATCTGAAAAACGTCACGGTTGATTTTCCTATTTACAATGGCCGCAATCGTTCGCTTAAAAATCATCTGCTGGCCTTCGGCACGAAGGGGCGCATTGGCACCAGCGCTTCTGATCAGCTGGTGGTGTGGGCGCTGCGCGATGTCACGTTATCGCTGCGCGATGGTGATCGTGTCGCCATTATTGGCCGCAACGGCGCAGGAAAATCGACGCTTATTAAAGTGATGGCCGGCATTTATGAACCGCCTGTGGGCTCTGTGTCCTCGGCGGGCAAGGTTGCATCGATCACCGACGTGACCCTGGGGATGGATTTTGAAGCGACAGGATATGAAAACATTCGCCTGTGCGGCACCATTATTGGCCTGAGCAACGACGAAATTGAAAAATTTACACCCGAAATTGCCCGTTTTACCGAATTGGGTGATCACCTTCACCTGCCCGTGCGCACCTATTCATCGGGCATGGCGTTGCGGCTGGCTTTTGCCATTTGTTCGTGCGCATCGCCCGAGATTTTGATTATGGACGAACTCATTTCAACCGGCGATGTTCATTTTATGGGCAAGGCGCGCCAGCGCCTGTTCGATATGATGAGCCGCGCGCGCATTCTCGTTGTCGCCTCGCACCAGACAGACATTTTATATGAAGTGTGCCATCGTGCCGTGTGGATGGATGGCGGCCGTGTGATGGCCGATGGCCCGGTGGCCGATGTGTTGAAGGAATATGAAAAAAACGGCCTTCCACAAAAATCGATCGCCTAAGCTCGCCTCAATAGGGCCATGATTGACGAATAAGTAAGATGCGGCCCCTCAAATAAACCATGCCTGTTGTTCACCTCTCTCCCATTCTTCTGTCGCTGTTCAGCTATCAATTTTTTGTGCTGGCCGATGTTTTTACAAAACAAGCGGGCCTGGCCGGTTTGCCTGTGTTTCAAATGACTTTCATCCACTCGTTTGTCTCTGCCAGCATTTTGCTTCTTTATGTTGTCTTCTCAAAAAATTGGCACCATCTTCATGTCTCCAACTGGAAGCTGGTGGGCCTTCGCAGCATCATCTCGCCTTTTAATCTGGGGTGTTCGTTTTTTGCGCTTGGCCTTTTGCCGCTGCATATTTTTTATACACTTGTCTATCTCATCCCCATTTATACCGCGCTGATGGCCGCTGTTATTTTGAAAGAGAAAACCGATACCCGCACCTGGCTTGCCATCTCGGCGGGGTTGATGGGGGCGCTGATCGCCATTTATGGCAGCGCTGACAACACAACCTATCAGGTCGATATGATCGGGGTTATTGTGGCCCTGATTGGCGGCATTTTGTTTGCCTGCAACCAGCTGATCACGCGCAAGGCCAGCGCCAGCGAACACAGGCTGGCCTTGGCCTTTTACCCGCTCACCTTCAATATCATTTTTTCGTCCATCCTGTGCGTGATATTTTTTGACGACTTAAAAATAGGTGATCCGGCCAGCGGCAACATGGCGCTGACTGGCTTGTTTGGCCTCAGCGGGCTTTTTTGCAACCTGGCGGCGCTGAAGAAAGGGCGCGCGGCCCCTGTGGTGGCCATGATCTACAGCCAGCTGCCCACGGGCGCTGTGCTGGGATATTTTTTGTATCAACAAACCCCCAAACCTGAAACGCTGATGGGGGCTGTCATCATCATTCTGGCCGGGCTGTATCTGATATGGCATGAATCCCGCCCGCGCCCCATTTCTGATAATATATCGACGCCTTAGGGTCCGGACCTCTTAAAACTCACGCAATATCAACAAAGAAAACGGCGTCAACTTTAATTGAGTTCTGATCCTAAAACACCTGTGCGGGGGATGTTCTGAATAAATTGTCACGCGCGGCGCGATCATAGTCATAACGGGCATTGCAAAACTGGCAGGTGATGGTGACCAAATCATTCTCGGCCATGTCTTCCAGCTCGTCCCGCGTGAAGCGGCGCAAAGTTTCGGGGATACGTTCGCCGCATGTGCAGCGAAATTGCAGCGCGCGCGGCGCATCGATGGCCAGGTCTTCTTCATGAAAAAGCCTGAACAGCATTTCATCGGCCGCCAGCGCAGGATCAAGCATTTCATGCGGCGTGCAGGTGGCCATCAACACCATCACGCGGTTCCAATCTTCATCAAAGCTGTTTTCATTCGCGGCGCGTTCTTCTTCGGGCAGACGCTGCACCATCAGGGCCGCACCGTGCCATTGCCCGGCATCATTGCAGGCCGCACATGCCATGATGCCGGTTGGAATTTGCTCGGATTGTTTGAAATAATATTGGGCCGCCGCCGCCACGCTGCTGCCGCGCAGATCGACAATGCCTTGATACTGCTCGGCCCCCTCCAACGCGTGCGATTGATCGACCGTGAACGATAAATATCCCTTGCCCAGCAACCCAATTGTCGCCTGCTGATCGGCGGTGCGCACGGCCTGCTCATCAAAACGGGCATAGGCACGAAGATATCCTTCGCTGGTCACATCGGCCAGCAGCAAGCTGACAGGGCCATCGCCCTTGCTTTGCAGCGTAAACTTCCCCTCATACTTCAGCGCAAAGGCCAGGGCCGAGGCCACCACAATGGTTTCCGCCAACAGCTGCGCCACAGGCGGTGGATAGGCATGTTTGCCCAGAATATCGTCCAGCACTTTGCCCATTTTCACCATGCGCCCGCGAATGGTGCTGTCTTGCAGGCGGAAGGGCAGAAGCTGATTATGGCCGCTCATGGCTGGCCCGTCTTTTTCTGATCTTCCGGCACATGCTGCTTGAGAGAGACAATGTTGCGGCGAATATCGCGCGTGCGTGTAAACCAATCAAACAGCGTGGCCGCATCGCCCGCCCGAATGGCGCGCTGCAGGTGCGTCAGATCTTCGTTAAATCGTTGCAGAATATCTAAAACAGCATCGCGATTTGTCATAAAAACATCGCGCCACATGGTGGGGTCGCTGGCGGCGATGCGCGTGAAATCACGAAACCCCGATGCTGAATAGCGGATCACTTCCTGCTTCAAATCTTTCGCCAAATCAGTGGCCGTGCCCACAATGGTATAAGCAATGAGGTGCGGCAGATGGCTGGTGATGGCCAACACTTGATCATGATGCGCAGCCTCCATCCATTCCACAATCGCGCCGCATGCACGCCAAAAATTTTCTAATGTGTTGCGGGCATATTCATCGGCACACAAATCATTCACCAGCACGCAAAACCTGTCTTGAAACAACTCGGCAAAGCCTGCGGCGGGGCCTGAATGTTCGGTGCCCGCAATGGGATGTCCAGGAATGGCAAACACATGCGCGGGCAGAAACTGCGCACAATCGCGCACCACGCAACGTTTAACCGAGCCCACATCGGTCACGATGCAACCCTGCTTCAGGTGTGGTGATATTTCTTGAAGCACTTGCGCCGTGGCGCCCAGCGGCGTGCCGATGATGACAAGATCAGCCTCAGCCACCGCTTCGGCATTCCTTCGGCAATATTTGTGGCCCAGGCCGATTTGTTGGGCCATGGCCAGGTGATCGGGGTTGATGTCGGCCACCGCAATATGCGCCGATAAATTTTTCAACCGCACCGCGCGCGCAAGAGATGAGTTGATCAACCCAATGCCAATCAAGGCAATGTTATTGATGGGCGGCGTGGTCATGCGTGCTGCTTCAGGTAATATTCCATCGCTTCCCACAATTCTTGCACATCCTCAGCCCTGCCGATGGTCAGACGCAAATGGTTGGGAAGCTGATAACTGGTCATAGGGCGGATTTGAATGCCGCATGATAACAAATGTTCGTACATGCCTTTGGCTTTTTCTGGCGCAAAAAAATCAATCAATATAAAATTGCCCTGGCTGTCATAGGCTTTCACATCATTCCGGCCGCGCAGTTTGCCCAGCATCCATTCGCGCCATTCGGCGTTGTGGTTGCGCGATTTTTCAAGGTGCACTTTATCCAGCATCGATGCCATGGCCGCCGCCTCGGCCGCGGCCGACACATTGAAAGGGTTGCGCACGCGGTTAATGGCATCAATAATGTCGGGCTGAGCATAGGCAAACCCAATGCGCAAACCGCCCAGCGCATGAATTTTTGAAAAAGTGCGCAACACCACCACGTTGTTAAACTGCCGCGCCAGATCGAACCCATCGGTATAACGGTTATCGGTCACAAAATCGGCATACGCAGCATCATAAACCAGCAGCGCACCCTGTGGCAGCGCGGCATGAAGGCGCAACACATCATCGCGCGTGAACATTTGGCCGGTGGGGTTGTTGGGGTTGGCCATAAACACCAGTTTTGTTTTTGGTGTCAGATGACTGATCAGCCGATCGATTGTCTGCCGCATGTCATCTTCGGGCACGGCAATGCCGTGGGCACCCACCATGTGCGGCGTGAGTGGATAAACCGAAAAACCATAGCGGCTGAACATAATATCATCGCCCACACCGGCATAAATGCGCGGCAAAAGGGTGATGAGGTCATCAGACCCGTTGCCGCAAACAACCCTGTCGGCCTGCAGGCCAAAATGCGCCGCAATGGCCTGACGCAGGGCATGATACGTATAATCGGGGTAGCGATGCGCATCGGCCGCCGCCGCCGCATAAGCCGCCAACGCCTTGGGGCTGGGGCCAAATGGCCCTTCATTGTGGCTGAGGCGAAGGCGATATTTTTGCGGCGGCTTGGCCCCGATGTGATAACTTTCAAGCTGGTGCAAATAGGCGTGGGGCTTGGGTGCAACGGTCATGACACACAACGGCTAAAGTTGAACGGGCAAGGCAAAACCGCCCAGATAGTGCAGTTGTGCCCCATGTTGATGCAATAAATCATGAAAAGCAGGTATGGCCAAATTGCGGCCTTCCGCCAAATTTTTCCATAAAAAAAGCGTCTTGCCCCCCTCATGATCCACTTTTTCAACCAAAACCTGCCCGCCTTTATTGATAATGGCCGCCGCATCCACCTTTTTTTGTGCCGCGATCACCATCACGGCCACATCATCGCCTGTCTCCTCTGGCTGAATTTTGCCCACTACCCAGGCCGGGGGGGTCATGCCCGCCACCAGCGGTAGAGACATAAAAATTTTATAATCTCTGTGGTGTTTCAAGTCGGCCCACCATGCCGCTTGGCCATCTGCGGGGGTGGGCAGCAGGGCCACATCCCACAGGCGCGCTTTTTCTGTTGTCTGCCATAGGGCTGATGTTGTTTCATACACTGTTATCTCAGGCATCAGGCCAAAGTTTTGATGCGCGCACAGGGCGGTTTCGGGCACGGCCGCCACCACAAAATTTTCCTCCTGCGCGGTGAAGCTGCCAATCATATTCCGCCACACGGCATAAACCAGCTGGGGGGGCAAATGCCCCTGCGGCCTGGAAAAAAGCCGCCTGAACATCTCCGCCTCGCGCCCCGCGCGAATGTGCAGTTGGCCAGAAGGTTTAAGCGGCCGCACCTTCTGAATAAGCTCGGCGCGCTGGCGTAATATATCCAGCAGCTGGTCATCCAGCGCGTCCAGATGGCGGCGAATGTCATTCAGTTGGGGCAAATCAGTCATGCTGGGCGCGATGTTGCGGCAAACCCGTGGCCGGACGCAAATGGCCCAGCGGTGGCAGCAACCGCCTGGCATGCCCTGCGCGCTGAATGGGGGCAAAACGCTGCTTGGTGGCCTTCATGATCAGCACGCCGCCCAGCGCACCCAGCCAGCGCCTGAGAAATTTTTCAATGGCGAGCAGATATTTTTGGGCAAAGGGCCACGCACACGGCGGCCAGAAAAGCGCACTGCCGTAACCGGTCACTGTCAAATCGACCCCGTGGCACAGCTGGCGCAACTGCCGCGGACTGTAAGGCTGGCCAACCCCCACCGGCGTATGATCAAACTGCGCCCACAGGCCGCGGCGATGGGGCACCAGCACCACCATCTGCCCTTCGGGGCGCAGCACGCGCGCGCATTCGGCCATCAAATCGTGCGGGCGCAATGATTGCTCAAGCGCGTGGATCACAATAATACTGCCGAACGATTGATCGGCAAAGGGCATCTGCCCTTCTTCCATCAGCAGCGCCTGATTGGGGGCATCATGCGGCCAGGCCATCACCCCCTGCTGCGCCGGCATGGCCATGATCACATTGCCAAAATCTTTCACACCCGCCTGCCACGCGGCCGCGCCATAACCCACCATCAGCACAGGGGTTTGATAACGGTTTTCGGCCAAAACGGCGCCCAAAATGTCCGCTGCCTGCTGGCCGAGCGGTGAATGATAAAATTCGCGCAGTTCAAGAACATCGAGGGGCATGGACTACCCCATAAACAGGCCGCCGTTCACATTCAGCGTGGCCCCTGTCATATAGGCGGCTTCATCGCTGGCCAGATAAAGCACCGCGGCCGCAATTTCATCGGTGCGGCCAAGACGCTTCACAGGAATGCGGGCCACAATGGCTTCCAGCACATTATCAGAAATGGCGCGCACCATATCGGTATCGATATAGCCTGGCGCCACCACATTCACCGTAATGCCTTTGCCCGCATTTTCCAGCGCCAGCGCTTTTGAAAAACCAATCACCCCGGCTTTGGCGGCGGCATAGTTTGTCTGGCCAATCTGCCCCGCCTGACCGTTGATGCTGCTGATGGTAATAATGCGCCCAAAGCCACGGTTGCGCATGTTTTCAATCACCAGACGGCTCATGTTGAACACTGAATTCAGATTTGTGTGAATAACATCCATCCACTGCACTGGTGTCATTTTATGCAAAAAGGTATCGCGCGTGATGCCGGCGTTGTTCACCAACACATCAATGGCGCCAAGCTGGGTCACCACCGCCTCTACACCTTTTTGGCATGCGGCAAAATCGGCCACATCAAACTTGAAGGCCGGAATGCCGGTGCGGGCGGTAAAACTTTTCGCCACATCATCATTGCCATGATACGTGGCGGCCACTTTATATCCGCCTTTCTGAAAAGCTTCGGCAATCGCCGCGCCAATGCCGCGTGTGCCGCCTGTGACTAACACCACTTTGCTCATCTTATCTCTCCACCGTCATGGCAATGCCCATGCCGCCACCAATGCACAGGGTGGCCAGGCCTTTTTTGGCGTTGCGGGCATTCATGGCGTGCAGCAATGTCACCAGCACGCGCGCGCCCGAAGCGCCAATAGGGTGACCCAAGGCAATGGCCCCGCCATTCACGTTCACGCGGGAAATATCCCACCCCATTTCTTTGTTCACCGCGGCGGCCTGGGCGGCAAAGGCTTCGTTCGCCTCGATCACTTCCAAATCCGCAGCGTTCCAGCCTGCTTTTTGCAATGCCTTGCGGCTGGCGGGCACAGGCCCCGTGCCCATCAGGGCCGGATCAACCCCCGCTGTCGCCCACGATCGAATAATGGCCAGTGGTTTGATATTTTTTTTGGCGGCCCTATCGGCGCGCATCAACACCACCACGGCCGCGCCATCATTAATGCCGCTGGCATTGCCGGCGGTGACCGTGCCATCGGGTTTGAAGGCGGGGCGAAGTTTCGCCAGCGCCTCGGCCGTTGTGCCAAAGCGTGGAAATTCATCCTGCGCGAAAATAATGTCTTCTTTTTTGGTTTTGATGGTGATGGGCACAATTTCAGCTGCAAAAGCCCCCGCCTTGATAGCGGCTTCGGCTTTGTTCTGACTGCCCAGCGCCAGCGCATCCTGCATCTCACGCGTGATGTGGTATTGCTGCGCTACATTTTCGGCCGTGATGCCCATGTGATAATTATTAAATGCATCCCACAAACCATCTTTGATCATCGTATCAACCAACCCAACATCGCCCATTTTTGTGCCGGCGCGCATGTGTGCGGCGTGGGGGGAAAGGCTCATGCTCTCCATGCCGCCCGCCACCACCACCTCGGCATCGCCCGACAAAATATTTTGCATGCCCAGTGCCACCGCCCGCAGACCCGACCCACAAACCTGATTAAGCGTGAACGCTGTTTTATCGTGCGGAATGCCCGCCGCCACAGCGGCCTGTCTGGCTGGCCCCTGCCCCGCATTGCCGCCCAGCACGTGCCCCAGCATCACCTCATCAACGACGGCGGCTTCTAGGCCAGAATCTGCCAAGGCACCTTTGATGGCATAGGCCGCCAGCTGCGGTGCCGAAAAATTGGCAATCGCGCCGTTAAAGGCACCAATGGCGGTGCGTTTGGCGCTGATAATAGCGATATCGTTCATGGTGCGGGCCGTCAGGGGTTGTGTGCGTTAATGTAACCCCCACAAAATAGCCGCCACACCCCGCGTTGGCAAACAGTTGTTTCAGGCCGCTGTGCGCTGCGGTACAAAATTTTTGTTGTAGGTGGCGGCGGTTCCCAATTGCTCCTCGATACGGATCAGCTGATTATATTTCGCCAGCCTGTCTGATCGCGCGAGCGACCCTGTTTTAATCTGCCCACAATTTGTGGCCACGGCCAGATCGGCGATGATGGCATCTTCCGTTTCGCCCGAACGATGGCTCATCACCGCCTTATAACCAGCTTTGTGCGCCATCTCGACCGCCTGCAAGGTTTCGGTCAGCGTGCCGATTTGGTTCACCTTAATCAAAATCGCATTAGCCAAACCATTCTCAATACCCTGCTTCAGGCGCTGCGGATTGGTAACAAACAAATCATCACCCACCAGTTGAACGTTGGCGCCCAAGGCTTTGGTCAACTTGGCCCAGCCATCAAAATCATCCTCGCTCATGCCGTCTTCAATGCTGGCAATGGGGTAGCGATGGCAAAGGTCAGCATAAAAACCCACCAGCTGCTCGGCCGTAAAATTTTTTCCCTCACCCGGCATGGCGTATTGGCCGTTGCTATATAATTCGGTCGCGGCCACATCCAGCGCCAGCAAAATATCCTGGCCCGCCACATATCCCGCCTTCTCAATCGCCTTCACAATAAAGGCGCAGGCGGCATCGGCGCTGGGCAGTTGGGGGGCAAAGCCGCCTTCATCACCCACGTTGGTGTTGTGACCCGATTCTTTCAGCAATTTTTTCAGGGTGTGAAAAACTTCGCTGCCCATGCGCACGGCATCGGCCATGGTTTTGGCGCCCACGGGCATGATCATAAATTCCTGCACATCGAGCGGATTATCGGCGTGCGCGCCGCCGTTGATGATGTTCATCATGGGCACGGGCAGCACATGCCCTTTTCCTGCCGAAAGATGCGCGTAAAGCGGCTGCCCCGCACTGACCGCGGCCGCACGCGCGCACGCCAAGCTAACCCCCAGCATGGCATTGGCGCCCAGGCGGCTTTTGTTCGGCGTGCCATCCATCTGCAAAAGTTTTTCATCCAACGCGTGCTGGCTGGCCACGCTGAAACTTTTCAACGCTTTGGCAATGTCACCATTCACGTTCATCACCGCTTTTTGCACGCCTTTACCCAAATATCGTTTGGCATCGCCATCGCGCAGTTCCAGCGCTTCGTGCGCGCCTGTACTGGCACCCGATGGCACAGCCGCACGGCCCATGCTGCCGTCTTCCAACCACACATCAACCTCAACCGTCGGCATGCCGCGGCTATCCAGAATTTCACGGGCGTGAATGGATTTAATTTTCATGACATTTCCTTTCTAGATTAAACCAACCTGCTCTGTGCCAAGGCCGCTGAAACGAAGGCCGTGAACAGAGGGTGTGGGGCAAAGGGGCGCGATTTGAGTTCAGGATGAAACTGCACGCCAATAAAATGCGGGTGATCGGTGCGCTCAATAATTTCGGGCAACGTACCGTCGGGCGAGAGGCCGCTGAAAATAACCCCTGCTTTTTCCAACACCTCTTTATAGCCAATATTCACTTCATACCGGTGGCGATGCCGCTCTGAAATTTCGCGCGCGCCATAAATTTTTTCAGCCAAACTTCCTTGCTTCAGGTGCGCGGCAAAGGCCCCCAAACGCATGGTACCGCCCATATCGCCACCGGCGGTGCGTTTGTGCAACTCATTCCCCTTCACCCATTCGGTGAGCATGCCCACCACGGGGTTTTCGTGCGGATGAAATTCAGTGGATGACGCATGCTGAATACCCGCCACATGGCGTGCCGCCTCAATCACCGCCAATTGCATGCCAAAACAAATGCCAAAAAACGGCACGCCGCGTTCGCGCGCGAACTTAACGGCGGCAATTTTTCCCTCTGTCCCGCGCTCGCCAAAACCACCGGGCACCAAAATGCCATGAATATGTTCCAGCCTGTTCACCGCATCGGGTTTTTCAAAAATGCTGCTGTCAATCCATTCCACCTTCACGCGCGCGTTGTTGGCAATGCCCCCGTGGATCAGCGCCTCGTGCAGCGATTTATAACTATCCAGCATGGTGGTATATTTGCCCACCACCGCAATCGATATTTCGCTTTCCGGTTCTGTCACACGCTCAACAATTCTGCGCCACGCATCTAAATTTGGCTGGCGTGATTTTTGACCAAAAAATTGCAGCACTTCATGGTCAAGCCCCGCATCATGATAATGAATGGGCACGCTGTAAATGGTTTTCACATCCAGCGCCTGAATGACACGGCTGGCGGGCACATTGCAAAATTGGGCGATTTTTTTGCGTTCGTTTTCGGGCAGCGCACGATCGGTGCGGCACAACAGCATATCGGGCTGAATGCCGTGGCTTAGCAGCTCTTTCACCGAATGCTGGGTAGGTTTTGTTTTCAACTCGCCCGCCGCCGGAATATACGGCAGCAACGTGACGTGCATATATAACGCGCGCGCGTGGCCCAGCTCATTCCCCAGCTGGCGAATGGCCTCCAGAAACGGCAGGCTTTCAATATCGCCCACCGTGCCGCCAATTTCGGCAATCACAAAATCTTCGTCACCCAAATCGGCCGTGATGAAATTTTTAATGGCATCGGTTACGTGCGGAATAACCTGCACAGTGGCGCCCAAATAATCGCCCTTGCGCTCGCGCGCGATGACGTTTGAATATATTTTCCCCGCCGTCACATTATCGCTTTGGCGTGTGCTGACACCGGTAAAGCGTTCATAGTGGCCAAGATCGAGATCGGTTTCGGCCCCATCATCGGTCACATACACTTCGCCGTGCTGTGTTGGGCTCATGGTGCCGGGGTCGATGTTCAAATAAGGGTCGAGTTTGCGCAAACGCACCTTGTGGCCGCGCGCCTGCAACAGTGCGCCCAGCGCCGCCGCGGCAATGCCCTTGCCCAGCGATGACACAACACCGCCCGTGATAAAGATAAATTTTGCAGAACCCATAGGGTGTTGTGGTAGCGAACCCGCGCCCGCATGTAAATCAATGAAAGATTTGTCTTGCCGCTTTTCTTGTCGTATATTTCCATTCCCATATTTTGGTGAGGGATTAACATCATGCATTTCAGAACTTTATTTGTTTTTGCCACAGCGGCAAAAGTCATGGCACTGGCCGGATGTGCCGGCCTTCATGGTCCCCTGCAACCCGGCATGGGTGATCCGGAATATCGCATGGTCACTCTCGCTGATTTGCAACACCTTCCACCAGCACCGATAGAATTTCGTCCCGCGAACAAGAAGCCAAAACTCCCCGCCATGATGCTGGGATCAATCGGCGAATGCGCTGAAGCCCTTCTCAACTCTCGCAGTGCAACCGGCGCATGCATTGGCCCTGATGGCCGCCATGTTATTTTGGTTGATGGACAATTATTACAAAAACGTTTGAGCGCTTTTGAACGCTGAGCGTGACGACATTAAAAAAAACTCCAACAGAAATCATGTCATCCCGCCGCAGGCCGGAATCCATGGATAAAAAGTGACGAAGAAAATAAGGAAGAAACCAAATTCCCGCCCGCGCGGTGATGACGATGGTGCGGGCAGCACCGATGTTCAATTCTTATAAACCCTGCTCCTTACTACAACCGCGCCAGCGTCACGCCTTTTTGGCCCATATATTTTCCGGCGCGATCGGCATAAGAAACCTCGCACGGCGCGGCGCCTTTCAAAAACAAAAACTGACATATGCCTTCGTTGGCATACACCTTGGCGGGCAGTGGCGTGGTGTTTGAAATTTCAAGCGTCACGTGCCCTTCCCACTCTGGCTCCAGCGGCGTGACATTCACAATCAGCCCACAGCGCGCATAAGTGGATTTGCCCAAACATATGACCAGCACATCGCGCGGAATTTTGAAATATTCCACCGTGCGCGCCAGCACAAACGAATTGGGCGGAATGATACAAACATCGACATGACGATCGACAAAACTGTTGCTGTCAAAATTTTTGGGGTCCACAATGGCGTTGTCCACATTCGTAAAAATCTTAAACTCTGGCGCCAGCCGCGCATCGTATCCGTACGATGACAGCCCATATGAAATGCACCCTTCGCGCTTCTGTCGCTCAACAAACGGGTTGATCATATCGCGCGTCAATGATTGTTCGCGTATCCACGCATCGTGCATAATCGACATGCTATTCCTTCGGCTTTTTGTGTGAATGCTGCCGCGCCTCGGCCTGCTCTTTGCGTTTGCGCAGGTTGGCGCGCAACGCCTCGGCCAGTTTGGCTTTGGGTTCGGGTGCCTTGGCCGATTTTTGCGTCTTGGTCTTGGCTTGTGTCATGGTTGCCTTATGAACAAACCATACCTCTCTCTTACAATCAAGGAATGTGGCGAGCCTTTGGTTCCCATCCCCTCTGGCCCTTTTCTGCTGCTCGAACCCCACGCCTATGCCAGCCTCGGCGCCCCTTATGGCCACAACTCGCCCTGGATGGCGCGACAATCGGTGGTGGCGGGGCTGCACGCCGCCGCGCGCGAATTGCAAAAAAAGCACCCCGGCTGGCAGTTGGCCATTTTTGATGCGTACCGCCCGCGCGCGGTGCAAAAATTTATGGTCGATCGTGAAACGCAGCACTGGATGAGCACCGAAGGGTTAAGCCACGATGCCGCGTTTGAAAAAGCGCTGCGCATTTGGGCCATGCCGAGTGATGACCCCGCCACCCCGCCCCTGCACAGCACCGGTGGCGCGGTCGATGTGACGCTGGCCGATGAAACAGGCGCGCTGATGAACATGGGATCACCCATTGATGAAAACAGCGACCGCTCAAACCCTGATTATTTTGCCCATGCGGTCGATGATCTGGGGCAGCAGGCCCACCAAAACCGTCAGCGGCTGAACACCCTGATGGCCGCGCAGGGTTTTACCCGCCACCTGGCTGAGTGGTGGCACTTTGGCCTGGGTACCCAATATTGCGCCTGGGTGCAGCGCCAGCAGCTGGGCGGCAACCCCGTGGCCATTTATGGCCGCGCAGATTTGCTTTGACCTTCCCCCAAACCCTTGGCATAACGGCCTTGTGTGCTGCCATAGCTCAGGGGTAGAGCACGTCCTTGGTAAGGACGGGGTCGGAGGTTCAATTCCTCTTGGCAGCACCATTGTCAACACAAATGCTGGATCGCTCGGCTGGGCCCCGTGTCGGGGCACGGGGTGAATGTTTTGTAGGCTCGCTTGCGCGCTCGCCAACAAAGCCATTCAGTTCAATTCCTCTTGGCAGCACCATTTAAGCAGATGATATTACTGAACAAAACAGCGGTTGGCGGCTTTCGCCACCAATCGCCGAATTGCAAGAAAAACCAAGGAAATCGAATAAAATTCACCCTGTTTGTGGGGAAAGTGTGGGGAAGAATTAACCCTTGCGCATGGGGCCACCACCCGTGCTAAAGGCCAACCACGAAAGCGCCATAGAAAGTCATCGATGCCGCGAGATGTGGTGTGCCGTAATTTTACTGGCGCTAAGCGATAGCGTCTGCGGAAGGAAAATCGATTATGCCCGCACTGAACTGTCACATAAAATAAAAATTCAGTTGCATGTAACTGATGACGTCCTTATTAAATGTGAACAGGCCCGAACGTGGCTAACAAACCAGTCGCGTGATTTTAAGGTAGTTTGTGATTTAGCCAACATTTCGAATAAAGCATTAGCCACTCGGCAATTCAACGGTTCTTGTCTGTTTCCAAATTAAAAT
>RFNS01000105.1 GCA_009927055.1 Alphaproteobacteria bacterium
GTTCCAGCCTGGCGCTGCTGTGCTCTGGCCCCTGGCCTTCATAGCCGTGCGGCAGCAGAAGGGTTAGGCCCGACAGGCGCAGCCATTTGGTTTCGGCGCTGCTGATAAATTGATCGATAATCACCTGCGCGCCATTGGCAAAATCGCCAAACTGACCTTCCCAGCACACCAGCGCGTTGGGTTCGGCCAGGGTGAAGCCATAATCAAACCCCATCACAGCACATTCGCTGAGGGGGCTGTCGTGCACATCAAATTCGCAGGTTTGATCAGGGCGAATATTGTTCAGCGGCACAAATTTTTTCTCAGATGATTGATCATGCAGCACCGAATGACGCTGGCTGAAGGTGCCGCGCCCACAATCCTGCCCTGAGAGACGCACCGGCGTGCCTTCAAGCAGCAGCGTGCCAAAGGCCAAAGCTTCGGCCGTGGCCCAATCGATGCCCTGGCCGGTGTCAATCATCTCGCGGCGGGCATCCATCTGCTTCGCCACTTTGGGGTTAACATCAAAATTGTCAGGCACGCGCCCCAGGGCGGCCCCCACCTCACGCAGGGTGTGATCGGCCACACCTGTTTTGCCATCGCGATCATCGCTGGTGGCCTGAAGCCCCAGCCATTTGCCTTCCAGCCAGTCGGCTTTATTCGGCTTATAATTTTTGGAGGCCTGAAAATCGGCCTCTAACCTCTCCATAAAATCGCGCTGGATTTTGTCTGATTCAGCCATGCTCACGCTGCCTTCGGCGGCCAGCTTTTGGGCATAACGTTCGCGCGTGGTGGGCTGCTGGCGGATTTGCTTATACATCACCGGTTGGGTGAATGCCGGCTCGTCGCTCTCGTTATGGCCGTGGCGGCGATAGCAGACCATATCAATGACCATGTCATGCATAAACCGCTGGCGATATTCGATGGCCAGGTTGGCGGCGAACAGCACGGCTTCAACATCATCGCCGTTCACGTGCAGAATGGGCGCCTGAATCATTTTCGCCACATCGCTGCAATAAACGCCCGAGCGTGAGTAGTTGGGCGATGTTGTAAAACCAACCTGATTATTGATAACAAAATGAATGGTGCCGCCGGTGCGATAGCCGCGCAATTCAGACAGCATCAGCGTTTCGGGCACCACGCCCTGGCCGGCAAAGGCGGCATCGCCATGAATAAGCAGGGCGCACACCGCGCGCATGGCATCGTCACTCACGCGGCGCGAGCCTGAAATTTGCTGTTGTTTGGCGCGCACGCGGCCCACCACCACGGGGTTCACAAATTCAAGATGCGAGGGGTTGGCGTTCATCGTCAGGTGAACGGTGTGCCCGCCAAAATCGCGATCAACGCTGGTGCCCATGTGGTATTTCACATCGCCCGAACCCTGCACACTGTCAGGATAGGCGGGCTGGCCCTGAAATTCGGCAAACATTTTGGTAAAGGGTTTGCCCAGCACGTTGGTCAGCATATTCAGGCGGCCGCGATGCGCCATGCCCACCACCACCTCGCGCAGGCCCAGCCTGGTGCCCTGATCGATCATGGCTTCGATGGCGGGGATCATCGCCTCGCCACCTTCCAGCCCAAAGCGTTTAGTGCCCACAAACTTGATTTGCAAAAATTTTTCAAAGGCTTCGGCGGCGGTCAGGCGTGATAAAGCGCTGATACGATATTCGCGCGAAAGATTGGGGCGCGGCGCCTCGATGCGTTCCTGCAGCCAGCCTTTTTCTTCGGCATGCAGCAGATGCATAAATTCAAAGCCAATGCTGCCGCAATAGGTGGCCTGCAATTTGGCCAAAATATCGCGCAAGGTGGTTTGGGTCAGGCCCAGCACGCCATCGATATAAATCGGGCGATCATAATCGCTTGGCGCAAAGCCATAATGTTCGGGTTGAAGTTCGGGCAGTTGCGGGGGCGGGGTGAGGCCGAGCGGGTCGAGATTCGCCTGCATATGCCCAATGGTGCGATAGGCGCGGATCAGCATCAGCGCACGCACACTATCGCGCGCGGCGGCCTGAATGGTGGCGGGGTCTGGGCTGGCGCCCCCTGCAGGAGCCGGGGCAGCCGCGGGTTTTCCGGCCTTGGCCGCTGGCTTTTCAATAATATTATCATTGCCAATGAAGCGGAGGGGTGGATTTTTAGACCACGACGGCCCGCTCACCTCCAGCCCAAGGGTGCGTGCATCATCATTCAGTTCGCGGAAAAAACTGGCCCAGCTGGGATCAACACTAGAGGGATTGAGAAGATATTGCTGATAAATTTCGGCCACAAAATCGGCATTGGCGGCAGAGAAGGGCAGGGGGGCGTTCGGCAGAGACATGGGTCACCTTGGCGAAAGGTTGAACAGGTTGCCCCCAGCGTACTGCAACCCCTAAGACGGATCAAGCAGGGCGGCGAGCGAAGAATGCAGCCCCATAATTTTTTTGGCGGCGGGCAGGGTTTTTCCATAAGAATATTTTTGCACATCAAGCAGTTGTCCAAACACAAAATTTTGCACTGGCGTATCGCGCGCGCCCACCATTTCAACCCCGCGGCGCACTTGCTCCATCAGCGAGGCGGGCAGACGCAGGTGATAGGGGTTGCGGGCAATTTCGCCCCGATGCGCGCACAAGCCCTGCAGCATGGTGGTGACGTGCTGGGTCGATAACTCAATCAGCGTGTTGGGGTGTTCGTTGGCATGCCACCACTCTGTTAAAACAAGCTGGCATGAATAATCGGGCAGCATGGCCAGCGCATCCATGACCAGAAAATGCGTGCCGACATGCGCGGGGTGACCATCGTGCGCGTGGGGGAACATAAGATATTCTGGCCGCAGCTGCGCCAAAATGGATGACAGCAGCTGTGTTTTTTTTCGCCACTCTGCAAAATGTTCCATGCGTTCGCTGATGTAAATATGACCAAAACTTCCGGGTGGCACATCGTGCAACGCCATGCCCAGCTGCGCGCACGCCTGGGTGAGTTCGTGCGTGCGTCGCGGCCATGTTTCGGGGTTGCTGCCATAACTGAGGGGGATATTGACCAGTTGCGCCCCCACTTCCTGGCGCAGGCGCAGCGCCACACCCGCTACCAAACATTCATCATCGGGGTGGGGTGATATCATGGCCACCAAAGGCCGCTGGCTGGTCAGTGGTGGGGGAGATAAAGCCTGTTGAATCTCAGAATGTTGAATGCCTTCCTTAAACAGTTCTGAGAAGGATGTGACATAAGATTCTGGTGACCGCGGCATGTGTTACTATCGCAATCACACGCATGCTTGTCCAACCTCTTTCCTCTGTTAACAAAAAATAAAAAGCTGCGGCATGCCGGCCAAAATGCATCGCCTATTCTGCGCTTGCGAAAACACGCGCCGGCCTTTAACAGTAAGGTAAGTTTTGCCCCTCTAAGGTAATAGGCGGGGACAACCGGTGAAGGAGCGCCAAGTCCATGAGCAAAAGCCAAAACAGTGACGCCAAAAATACGCTGTATTGCTCGTTCTGCGGCAAAAGCCAGCACGAGGTTCGCAAGCTGATTGCAGGCCCCACCGTGTTTATCTGCGATGAATGCGTTGACCTGTGCACCGATATTATCAACGAAGAAAGCAAAAGCGGTCTGGTCAAATCGCGCGAGGGCGTGCCCACCCCCAAGGATATTAAAAAGGTTTTAGATGACTATGTCATTGGGCAAGATCACGCCAAGCGCGTGCTTTCGGTGGCTGTTCACAACCACTATAAACGCCTGTCGCACGGGGCCAAAAGCAACGATTTGGAAATCGCCAAATCAAATATTTTGCTGATTGGGCCAACGGGTTCGGGCAAAACGCTGTTGGCGCAAACGCTGGCGCGCATTATCGATGTGCCCTTCACCATGGCCGATGCCACCACGCTGACAGAGGCGGGTTATGTGGGCGAGGATGTTGAAAACATCATTTTGAAACTGCTGCAGGCGGCCGATTATAATGTCGAGCGTGCGCAGCGGGGCATTGTCTATATCGATGAAATCGACAAAATCAGCCGCAAATCAGATAACCCCTCCATCACGCGCGATGTGTCGGGCGAGGGTGTGCAGCAGGCGCTGCTGAAAATTATGGAAGGCACAACCGCCAGCGTGCCGCCCCAGGGTGGTCGCAAACACCCGCAGCAGGAATTTTTGCAGGTGGATACCACCAACATTCTGTTTATCTGCGGCGGGGCCTTTGCGGGGCTTGAGAAAATTATTGGCCAGCGCGGTCGCGGCACATCCATTGGCTTTGGGGCCGATGTGCGCGGGCCCGATGAACGCCGTGCGGGCGATATTCTGCGCGAGGTTGAGGCGGAAGATTTGCTGAAATTTGGCCTGATCCCCGAATTTATTGGCCGTTTGCCCGTGGTGGCTACGCTGAATGATTTGGACGAAGCCGCGCTGATTGAAATTTTAACCAAGCCCAAAAATGCCATCTTGAAGCAGTATCAGCGCCTGTTTGATATGGAAGGCGTATCGCTGGAGTTTACCGAGGATGCCCTGACAGCCGTGGCCAAAAAGGCGATTGAGCGTAAAACCGGCGCCCGTGGCCTTCGCAGCATTATGGAAGGCATTTTACTGGAATCGATGTACGATCTGCCCGGCAGCGGCCACGAAAAGTGCATCGTGAACGGCGAAGTGGTCAACGGCAAAGCCCAGCCCCTGGTAGTGCACGGCAAAGAATCCCAAACCGCGAGCGCGTGATTTATTTGTTCTCGAGTCCGTGGCGTGCGATAAAGCTAGTGTACATGAGTTGGAATACATTAAGTCTATTGGACATCATATCTACCCTGTCCGCCAACTCTCTTTTTGCGTTCGTCCATAAATCAAGACCAAGGCGCCTAGATAGGCCCTCTCCCAACACTTTTGATGCGAGTTCGGCTGCACATACACTCCAGCGCTTTTCCAAAGCAGCCTTGGTATTGGCTGCCAAAATCAAATCTTCTCGATTAGAGTGATAATATTTTTCAGCAAGCCTCTTCGCATATATCATATGGGCTTGAAGACCCCACTGGTCTATCACCCCCTCATGAGACTGGCCGAGCAGGATTTTTCTCCATTGATCATGCGCAAACAATGTGGCAGCATGATCCTCTATAGACGCAACGGTCTGATTGCTCTTAAGAAACCCATCGCTTTGCAGATAGTCATTGAGGCGCGTGTATGCATTTTGATGCGCCTGAGCAAGTAAATTTTTTGCCCTATCGTCAAGCGACCCCATATTCTCAAGCTGTCCCTGAATTTCAAGTAATATATCAAAGTCCAATGCCGACTTTGGGTGGCGCTCCAAAAGGTTAAGATAATCGTGTGCTGTCAGTGCCATGGTTATTTTCTCCTGTTATGCTCTTGTTGTATCTTTTTTGTTGAACAAGGGCAACAACATTAATACTTTCGTATGTGTGCACTGCTCTTGCATTCCCCATTCAGCAGGGCCATCTTCATATTCAGATACGGTTAACTTTCCTTGGGCACACTGGAAAATCAGCCGTTTAGCCCTTTTCAGGTGATCGATGACCAGCAACATTTACCCCGTTTTACCCCTTCGTGATATTGTGGTGTTCCCCCACATGATTGTGCCCCTGTTTGTGGGACGCGAAAAAAGCGTGCGCGCGCTGGAAGATGTGATGCAGGATGACAAGCACATTTTGCTGCTGACACAGAAAAACGCCTCGCAAGATGACCCTAATAAGGCTGATCTTTATGAGATTGGCACTATTGGCACCGTGCTCCAGCTTCTTAAGCTGCCCGATGGCACCGTGAAAGTGCTGGTGGAAGGGGGCGACAGGGCGCGCGTGGTGAAATTTACCGACAACCCCGAATTTTTTGAAGCGGTGGCCGAGCGCCTGCCCCAGCCGGAGCGTGAAGGCGATATGGAAGCCTTGCAGCGCGCCGTCATTGGTCAGTTTGAACAATATTTGAAACTGAACAAAAAAATTCCGCCCGAAGTGCTGGTATCGATCAATCAGATCGACGATGCCGCCAAGCTGGCCGATACGGTGGCCAGCCACCTGACCCTGAAGATTGCCGAGAAGCAGGCCCTGCTGGAGATTACCAGCGTGACCGAGCGGCTGGAGAAAATTTACGCCCACATGGAGGGTGAAATTGGCGTGCTGCAGGTTGAGAAAAAAATCCGCACCCGCGTGAAAAAGCAGATGGAGAAAACTCAGCGCGAATATTATTTGAACGAGCAGCTGAAAGCCATTCAGAAAGAGCTGGGAGAAAACGAAGAAGGCAAAGATGAACTGGGCGAACTGGAAGACAAAATTAAAAAATTGAAGCTGAGCAAGGAAGCGCGCGAGAAGGCGCAGGCCGAGCTGAAAAAACTGCGCAACATGTCGCCCATGTCGGCCGAAGCCACGGTGGTGCGCAATTATCTCGATTGGATCACCAATTTGCCATGGGGCAAGCGCACCAAAATTCGCCGCGATATTAAAGGCGCCGAAAAGGTGCTGAATGAAGATCATTACAGCCTTGAAAAAGTGAAGGAGCGCATTTTGGAATATCTGGCCGTGCAGCAGCGCCAGACCAAATTAAAAGGCCCCATTTTGTGTCTTGTGGGCCCGCCAGGCGTGGGGAAAACCAGCTTGGGTAAATCGATTGCCAAGGCCACAGGCCGCAATTTTGTGCGCATCAGCCTGGGTGGCGTGCGTGATGAGGCTGAAATACGCGGCCATCGCCGCACCTATATTGGTTCGATGCCGGGGAAAATTATTCAAGGCATGAAAAAGGCCAAATCATCGAACCCCTTGGTGATGCTAGATGAGATTGATAAGCTGGGTGCCGACTGGCGCGGCGATCCATCCTCGGCCTTGCTAGAGGTGCTGGACCCCGAACAAAACAACAGCTTCAGCGATCATTATCTGGAAGTGGATTATGATTTATCAGATGTGATGTTTATTTGCACCGCCAACAGTTTGCGCATGCCGCAACCCTTGCTGGATCGTATGGAAGTGATCCGCCTTTCAGGCTACACCGAGGATGAGAAGGTGGAGATTTGCCGCATTCACCTGCTGCCAAAAGTGATTAAGCAGCACGCGTTGAAGGATGGCGAATTTCATATCTCCGATGAAGCGCTGCGCGAGCTGATACGATATTACACGCGCGAAGCGGGCGTGCGTAACCTTGAACGCGAACTGGCCAACCTTGCGCGCAAGGCCGTGAAGGAAATTCTGACGCATGATCTTGATCATGTGAAAATTACCAAAGCCAACTTGGGCAAATATGCCGGCATCAAAAAATTCTTGTTCGGCGAGATTGAGCAGGAAGATTTGGTGGGCGTCACCACAGGTCTGGCATGGACAGAAGTGGGCGGCGATATTTTGTCGATCGAGGCGCTGGCCCTGCCCGGCAAGGGCCGCGTGATGACCACCGGCAAACTGGGTGAAGTGATGAAAGAATCGGTGCAGGCGGCCGAAAGTTATGTGAAGGCGCGCGCCATTGCCTTTGGCATTAAACCCACCTTTATGGAAAAACGCGATATCCACGTGCACGTGCCCGAAGGCGCCACACCCAAGGATGGGCCATCGGCCGGTGTGGCCATGGTGACCAGCATTGTCTCGGTTCTGGCTGGCATTCCTGTGCGCAAAGATGTGGCGATGACCGGCGAAATTACGCTGCGTGGCCGCGTGCTGCCCATTGGCGGGTTGAAAGAAAAACTGCTGGCGGCGCTTCGTAGCGGTATAAAAATGGTGCTGATCCCCAAGGAAAACGAAAAAGACCTTGAAGAAATTCCTGATAATGTGAAAAAAGATTTGACCATTGTGCCCATCAACACGGTTGATGAAGTGCTGAAAATTGCGCTGATGAAACCGCTGGTGCCCATTGAATGGGTTGAACCCGCCGAAGTGCCCAACGTGCGCAACCCCAGCCTGGATGCGGGTGACGACGATATCATCAAGCACTGATGATTCAGGGTGACCGCTGCAACAGGCGGAAATGCTGGGTTTGTCAAGTGACGTGACATTGACAGGTTTTTCATTTGGGCTTTTACTTTGTCTCAATCGCAGGGAATCATTGGTCTGCAGGTGTCAGGTCAGTTTGCTGCGAATAACTTCACCCAGGGAGAAAGCCCGTGAACAAAATGGAATTTGTAGCGGCCGTTGCAGAGTCAAAAGCATTGGCCAAAATGGACATGTCAAAAGCAAGCGTTGCCGCTGTGATTGACACCACCTTTGAAGTGATCGAAGCCGCGCTGAAAAAAGGCGATGAAGTTCGTCTGGTTGGCTTTGGCAACTTCTATGTGTCTGAGCGCAAAGCCGGCAAGGGCCGTAATCCGCAAACAGGCGAAGAAATCAAAATCAAAGCCAGCAAACAGCCAAAATTCCGCGCCGGCAAGCAGCTGAAAGACAGCGTGAACGGCAAAGCAGGCAAAAAGAAATAAGCTTTTTCGTTGTTTGTTCTTGTGGGGGCCGCGCCGTTGTGCGCGGCCTTTTTTTATCAGCTTTTTTGATCAGTCTCTGGCCTTTTTCCGCTCAGGTAGCGGGGAAGGTGGCCAGCCTTTTATTCTCTTGATGGATGTTGAATAGCTGTCGGACTAAGTCGCTTATTGTGCTGTGGCGGCGGGCTGTGTGGCCGAAGTGTCTTTTGCCCACCACAAATCAGTTATCCCCAGCGCATAGGGCGGGGTCACACCGGGCATGCCAAATTTATCCCAGAAGGCGACGCGGTGCACCCCCACATGCCAGTGCGGCACAACATAATAATTCCACAGCAATACCCGATCGAGCGCGCGGGTATAAACCGTCAACTCATCGCGCGATTTGGCGGCCACCAGCTTATCAACCAGTGCATCGACCACCGGATTTTTGATACCCGCCAGGTTGCGACTGCCCTTCACATCGGCTTTCGCGCTTGTCCAAAAATCGCGCTGTTCATTGCCGGGGGAAAGTGATTGGGGGAAAACGGTGACGGTCATGTCAAAATCAAAGTCGTTGATGCGGGCCTGATACTGCGCGCTATCGACCACGCGTAGCTGAGTTTGAATGCCAAGGCGCTGCAAATTGCGAATGAAGGGAAGCGTCCACCGCTCGAACGACGGGCTATCGACCAAAATTTCAAACGCCAGAAACTTATCGCCTTTTTTCAGTACGCCCATCTCGGGCAGCCAGCCGGCATCGCGCAGCAGTTGCGCGGCTTTGCGCAAATTTTCACGCGGTTCGCCGCTGCCATCGGTTTTGGGTGGCATATATTCTTGCGTGAAAACTTCGGGCGGCAGTTGAGCGCGGAAGGGTTCAAGCAGCGCCAATTCTGCTTCAGTGGGCAGACCAATGGCGCCAAGATCAGAATTTTCGAAGTAACTGTTGGTGCGCGTATAGGCGCCAAAGGCGATGTTTTTATTCGACCATTCAAAATCAAACGCCAGGCCAATCGCCTCGCGCACGGCCCTGTCTTCAAACACGGGGCGGCGCAGGTTAAACACGTAACCCTGCATGCCGCTGGGGTTTCCGTTCATAAATTCGCGCTTCACAATCTGCCCCGATTTCACCTGCGGCGCATCATAGCCTGTGGCCCAATTTTTGGCGATATTTTCCAGGCGCACGTCATAGCGGCCGGCAAACAACGCCTCCAGCGCCACCGTGGCATCGCGATAATAATCATAACGAATGGTCTCAAAATTATAGCGGCCTTTGTTGATGGGCAGGTCTTTGGCCCACCACGTGGCATCGCGCGTCAGGACAAGGCTGCGCCCCACATCCATGCCCGATATTTTATAAGGGCCGCTGCCCAGAAGCGGCGAAAGCGTGGTATCGCCAAACGTGCGCGCCGATAAATCCTTTTTTGAAAGGACAGGCAGCTGCCCCACAATCAGCGGTAATTCGGCGTTATCGCCGTTGGCAAAGGTAAAGCGCACACGTTGGGGCGATAGTTTTTCAACACGGCTGACATCACGATAATAGCTGCGATAAAACGGGTGCCCTTCGGTTTTCAGCTTATCAAATGTGGTCACAACATCATCGGCTGTGATGGGGCTGCCATCGCTGAATTTGGCTTCGGCGCGCAGTTGGAAGGTCATGCTTGTACGATCACTGGCCACCGAAACCCCTTCGCACACCCAGCAATAAATACTGAAGGGTTCATCATAGCTTTGGGTCATCAGCGTTTCAAAGGTTTGGCCCGCCCCTTCGGCCGCAACGCCTTTAAGCGTAAAGGGGTTCAGCGTATCGAAGGTGCCAATGCTGGCCAGTTTCAACTCGCCGCCCTTCGGGGCCTGCGGATTGGCATAGCTGAAGTGTGTAAACCCATCGCGATAATGGGGGATGCCGTGCAGCGACAGGGCATGAACAAAAACATCATCGGCCCATGTGTGGGGGGCACCGCCCAAAAAAGCAGCCAAGAAAAGAAGAAGATGTTTAATCACTGACCATCTCACCCAGACGTTGCCACAGAACCTGAGACTGAAGATGAGCATAAATCAGTTTGATCCAGCCCAACTTGCGCCACTGGATATAAACATCGTCTGGTAATGCGGCAAATTTTTGTTCATCCAGCGTCAAAAAGCCGTTCACCACATGGCTGTCGCCCGCCGGTGTTTTAATTTCGATGCTTTGGTCATTCAGAAGGCCGCGCTGGCGCAGGGCGCGCACAAAATTTTCGGTTGTTTCGCCCTGCTGGCGCAAGGCCAGGCAAAGGTTAAGCGCGTTGTTGGTCACCATCGATGGCTGGCCGTTATCAAACAACGGCAAATCGCCCCCTTCGGTCACCATGCCCGATGTTTCATCATAGCACAGCAGCATTTGCTTGCTTTGAGGATCATCAACCAGAATAAAGGGATAACGACGCACATAGGCCGGCAGATAGGCGTTGTTCAGCCATTCGCCGTTGGGGCCAACGTAAAGGTTGCGCTGGGGCGTGACGCCCAGCACCACCGCCGGCACAGGCTCAGCCGTTTGCAAAAACACAATAGGATAGCTGGCCGCCGCAATGGCAAATTCATCAATCACAATGGGCACGGCATTGGCCTGAGCCGCAAAGGTGAAATTGCCCGGCATGGCCAGTTTTTTGTTGGCGTCCTGAACCCTGTCCAGCACTTTGGGCTGTTTATAAAAAAGTGGAAGATCGTTTGATGACTGATTGGCCATGGGCTAGATTCCCCTGCAAGGATTCCCTGACATTAGTGGGATTCATCGCGCAAACTGTCAAGTTTGGTTAACGTGAAAGGCCGGATATGAATCAACCAACCATCTGGTGGACAACAACCTTTGGCAACTATGCATGGGATGTGTATGGGCGCGAGTGTGTCGAATCTTTTGGCCAATATTTGCCGGCGGAAGTGCGGGCCTGTGTGGGATTGGATGATGATGAGCTGGCCTCTGAATGTGAAAAACTTTTGCGCGCAGGCGACCATGTGCAAATTGGGGTGATGGCGGCGAAAGAAAAATTCATTACGCAATATGCGGCCAAAGATCATCCACGCAATTACCGGCTTCAGGCGGCGCGCTTTTGTCATAAAATATTTTTCCTGAAAACGATGATGGAGAAATCCCATCATCACACGCCCCGCTATCTGGTCTGGTGGGATGCCGACGCGATTGTCAACAGGCCGCTGTCGATGAATGATATCCAGCCGCTGTTGCCCACGCCTCAGCAGGCCTACAGCTATCTTGGCCGCAAGGATTGGGATCATAGCGAATGCGGGTTTATGGTTTTTTGTTTAGAGAGCGAGGCCGCCCGAAAAATCATCGATGATATGATCGAGCTTTATACCGAAGGGCTGGTGTTCACGTTGCCGCAGTGGCACGACAGCTATGTGTTCGACCATGTGCGCGATAAAACATTGGGGTTGAATATCAGCGAAGGGGTGGCCGGCAACAATGTGTGGGCGCACACGCCGCTGGGCAGTTTCTCGGAACATCGCAAAGGCATTGAAGCAAAATTTAGGAAACGGGCGCTGACCGATACCGAACTGTTGGGCGAGAAAGAGGCCCCCTGATGCCAAGACATGCCCGTTGGGCCATTTGGGTGACCGATCACAGCATCGCGCTGAACGTGGGGCGCGCCGTGGCCATGCGCCTGATGGATGCGGGGTGGAGAATATCGCTGCACCACGTGCGCGACGTTTCTGATGAGAGTATTCTGGGCGCCGATTATCATATCGGCTATGGCATTTTGCGCGGCACGGCGCAGGTTTTCAAACAAGCCAGCCTGCTTGAAAAACCGTGGTTCAATATCGATCGTGGATATTTTGGGGCTGATCACTTTGCGGGTTTTTATCGCTTCAGTTTGTATGGCACGCAAAATCATCATCGCTTTATGCGTGATCGTTCGCCGCCCCTGGCCATCACGCTGTCCGATTTATCGGCGCGCACCGAGGCGCTGATATGCCCCCCCACCGATGATGTGGCCGATTTTTACAGCATCGATACCATCGCGTGGCACGCCGAAGCTGAAGCCGAGGCATGCAGGCGCGGGCTGACTCCGTTGTGGCGGCCCAAGGGCACAGCGCGCGATTTGGCCGATGATCTGGCGCGTGTAGCGCTTGTCATCACCTTCAACAGTGCGGTGGGGTTGCAGGCGTTGCAGCTGGGCATTCCTGTTCTGTCGCATAAAAAATTCAGCGCACTGGGCGATGTATCGTTGCCTGAGCATGTGGTGGGGGCAGGGGCCACGGCGGGCTTTGTGCTGGCCAAACTTCATGGCGCGCAATTCAGGCTGGCCGATGTGGGCGCGGCCGATTTTGCTGATCATTGTGAACATTTATTGGCGCAGGAAGAAAAAATCCGCCCCCATTTGCCGCCGGGGATGTAATAGGCTGAGGAATGATATCAGACACAAATAAATGTGTCATTCTTGCGAAAGCGGGAATCTAGTTTTTTGGTTGTTTTTCTGCGTTCCCTTTTATCCATGGATTCCGGCCTACGCCGGCATGACGAAGTTTTTTTACTGATAAGTTTCGACATTGAATAGGCTGTAATCTTATCGCGGCAGAAGCTCGACCCTAAAGCCTTTTTCTTCCACGGCCATTTCCTGCGGGGAAAAATAGTGCTGCAATTTTGGCAGCCACCATTCGGCCGGTTGTTGAATAAGATGCGCGTTGCGGCCATCGGGCAGAATTTTTTTGGCAGGGCCGGTGTGGATGGTCACCAGCGCCACCTGCTGCGTGACGCGTCGAATATCGGCCAGAACATTTTCCAGCAAATCGGGTTCAATATGTTCAAGAACATCGATGCTGACCACCATCGTGTGGGGTTGGGGCGTGGCCGACCATTCAGGCGCGGCGGGTTCATAGGGGGTTAGCTTAAAGGGGGGCAGGCTAGGTGTTTCGGCCAGCGCCTTGGCCAAATTGCCTTTGCCGGCGCCATAATCGAGCACACCATCGGGCTTCCAGTGCCGAATGCGCTCTGCCACCCACGGCGCATATTTCAGCGATGACGACCCATAGGTTTTATAATCGGCATGCATTTTCTGCTGCTGGGCAAGATAATCGGGGCTGATGAGTGGTGCAGACATGGGCCAATACTGGTCAATCAGCCGTTAAGCATAGGTTTACACGTGGCCGAGCGGACGGGGAAGGGAATAACACAACGTGTTCAATGTGTGGCCCTAATCAGCCACCAAGCGCGGCAGCCCCTGCGGATTGGCGGCGACAATGCTGCGTGTTTTGTTCCAGGCCACTACGCGTTCGGGCCCTGTGGGGTGCGTATCGGTAAAGCCAGAGACCTGTTGCTTTGATAATTTTGCAAACACGCTGAACAGCCGCCCCCCCTGATCCAGATTATATCCTGCATGAGAGAGTAAATAGGCCCCGATCAAATCGGCTTCTCTTTCCTGTTCTTTTGAATAAAGCAGCATGCCTGTTTGCGCTCCAAGCCGGCTAAAGGCCCCGCCTGTGCCGGCGGCCGCATCCAGCAACGTGCCCACCAGCGCGCCGGCCATCACGTTTTGCTGTTGCTTGGCCACGTGGCTGGCCAGAACGTGCCCCACTTCATGCCCCAGCACCAGGGCGATTTCATCTTCTGATGAAAGATAATCCATCAACCCTTTGTACATGGTCACTTTCTGCTGACCATCGGCATGGGCGTTCACGGTATCGGCCGGATCATATTCCACCATAAACCCACACTGCCGTAGCTGAAAATGCTGGCAGAAGGGGGGCAGCACCTGATCGATCCGTGCGCTGATGGTTTGCAGAATGGCCACATTATCAGCATCGCTGCGAACAAATTTGGGCAGATCGCCGTTGTTCTGGTTTGCCTCGGCCCAGGCTTGCTGCGCTTCCTGCTGGCTGACAGCGGGGGTGGAGGCCGAAGGGCCTGTGGCGCACCCGCCAAGAAAAGCCACCGTGATGGCAAGAAAAACGAACGCCAGATGTTTGTGCATGGGCATACAGTTATGCAGCACCGGAATCTTGTCAATATTTTGTTAAGCATGCAGTCTCTAAACATGAAAAACCAAGGGAGATTCGACCATGCATAAACATTTTCATGTTGCCGCGCTGATTTTTAGCCTGCTGTCACTGCTGCTGGTGGGGGTGAATGCTGCGTACTTGTCTTCAAATCGCGCGAAGGTGCAGCAAATTTCAAACAACTCTCAGCAGCTTCAGGCGGTTCAGGTGTTTACGCGCGTTTATCAATCGCTGGCCAATGATTTGGGCAAGGCCGCCAAAGAAAAGAAAGACAGCGAGATTAGGGGATTGCTCATGTCCAACGGCTTGCAGCTGCGTGAGGATGCGGCCCCTTCAGAACCCACCAAAAAGAGATAGGAGATATCTATGAACCACCATCACGAGTCTGCGCATCACCATCAGCATCAGCACGATTTAACATGTTACAGCCTGCTGGCGTTATCGTTTGCTGTTTTTCTGTTTTTCGCCTTTCAGATGCAAAACATCATGACCGAGCGTCACAGCCTGCAGCAAATGCTGACAACGCAAGAACCTCAGCTTACTCAGCTGAAGGAATTGCAGGATAAATTAGACAAGCTGGCGGTGGGCACCCAGCAGCTTGCCGAGGCGGGAAACAAAAACGCGGTGGAGATTGTGGAGGAGTATAAGAAGCAGGGCATTACCTTCAAATCTCAGCAGCAACAGGGACAACCTCAGGTGCCGCCCGGCCAACCCTCGCCACAAGCGCCCTCAAGGCCATAGTTATCACGCCGCGTCTGTCACTTTTTGTTTCAGATCGGGCGGAATGGGCACAGGCCGCCTGGTGGTATCATCAATATAAACAGAGACGCTTTGGCTAATCGCCGCGGGCGTGTTTTGCCTGAACACGGCGGCCACCATGCGCATCGATGTTTCGCCAAAACCTTGAAGGCGCAAGCCCACATCCAGCGCGGCGGGATAATGCAGCTCGTGCAGATAATCGATTTCAAGATGCGCCAGCACAAAAACCTGTTTAAGTCGCGGCCAATCGGGGAACAATTGGGTGTAAAGCGCCACGCGCACATTTTCAAAATAAACCCCCACGGCCAGATTATTGACATGCCCCAGCGCATCAAGATCGGCAAAGCGCACTTGATCGCTGATCCAGTATCGATAATGTGATCTTTCCAAAAGTTCAGGAGCCAGTCGAGCCATGACCATCCCTATGCCAGAAAGAAAACCAAAAAGCGAGGCGCCCAGCATGCGCGGCTATTTTGCGGTGGGGGTGGAGGGGATCAGCAAATCGGGCAACCTGGGCAATCTTTATCGCACTGCGCATGCCTTTGGGGCCAGTTTTGTTTTTACGATTGACAGCCATGTTGAGCGCGCCGAGCTGCTGAACGCCGATACCTCGCACGCCGATGACCATATGCCCTATTACGAGTGGCCCAATGTTGCCGGCATGCAGCTGCCCAAGGATTGTCAGCTGGTGGGGGTTGAGTTGGTGGAAAATTCCATCGCGCTGCCGCGTTTCAAACATCCCCTGCGGGCCGCCTATGTGCTGGGGCCTGAGTTGGGCTCACTGAGTTCTGATCTGCAGGAGAGGTGCAAATATATTGTGCAAATCCCCAGCAGGTTTTGCCTGAACGTGGGCATTGCGGGCGCGCTGGTCATGTATGACCGCATCCTGGCGCTTGGGCAGCAATTCCCGCGAGGGTTGTAGGGTTTGGACTTATGAATACTGAACGGATGAGGCCGCCGCACCATCGTCATCTCCGTCCCCGCCTTCGCGAGGACAGGCTCCGGCGGGGATCCATTCATCCACCAGAACTTTTTGCCGAGCAATGGATTCCCGCCTACGCGGGAATGACGCAGTTTTTCGTTGATATTGTTAGAAATTGAAAAGGTTTTTAGCCAGAAAAATGAGGGTTGCTTGCAGGCGTGAATTTATTTATGGTGCCGATACGCAGAGTGGGCAGTTAGCTCAGCGGTAGAGCATCTCGTTTACACCGAGAGGGTCGGGGGTTCAAACCCCTCACTGCCTACCATTATTTTTTCGGCCAACACAGGATGTTATAGGCGCAGTAGTCGCTGAAACTGTTGAGGCGATCAGTGTGCAACTCAAATTCATACCCCAGTTTACTCAGCAGCATTTCGGTGGCGGGCATGTTTTCGGGGCGGTCATGTTCCATCCACAGCACGGGTTTATGCGTGCGAAAAAAATTGAGGCCTCCCAGCAGGGCTTGGGGTTCATACCCCTCGATATCCATTTTCACCAGCTTGATGGGTTCAGAAAAATTCAGACTGTCGAGCGTGACCATGTAAGCGCGTTGAGCATTTTGTCCTGGGCCAAAAACCATACCGCCTGTGTTAAAATTCTCGGTGCCAAGTTGATAGGTAGCGGCCTCAACCGTTTGAAGGCGATCGCTGATGGCCTCGTGCCGGATGGTGACGTTGTTAAGATCATTCAGCAGCATGTTGGCGCTGAGATAGGCGCGAGTGATGGGCTGTGGTTCAAACGCCCAAACATGTTTGCATTTTTGGGCCAGTGGCACGGTAAAAGACCCGATATGAGCCCCCAATTCCAGCACATTATCGTTGGGGCCAATAAGCGCGAGGAGTTTATTCAGCTCGTCCTTGCTGTACAGGCCATCGCGTTCCAGGCTTTCACCCACATGGGCGTCGCTGGCCGGGATCATCATGCGGCCGAATTTCGTCTCGACGAGTTTGCTGAATTTCATGCGCCTCATTAAAAAATGGCAGGGGAAAACTGGTGGGCCCGGCAGGACTTGAACCCGCGACAACACCGTTATGAGCGGTGCGTTCTAACCAACTGAACTACAGGCCCCAAGGGGATCTTTTGGCATAGGTAACAGTTTTTGCACGTGTGGCAAACTTTACATGGCCAATTTAATCGTTGCGGCTGGCCCGGTCGGATGGGCCTTCTTGATACCGCTCGATCTGATCCAGCAGGTGGCGCTGAAATTTGAGCGGGTAGGCGATTTTGTGAATGGGCGAAAGGCCGCTGCCCGTACCCTTAACCAGCACGCTGCCATAGTTAAAAATGCGGCCAAAGATGGTCTGATCGACGTTGGCGCCTTCCACCTTGTTCAAAAACAGCTCATAGGTTGTGCGGCTGATAAAGCCAAATTTGGCAATAACACGGCGGTTAGTTACCGCCAGCTCGGTGCTGATGCGTGAAATATAGGCTGTGCCCAGCAGCAAAATCCCCACACCAAAAATCATCAGCGGCACATAGCTGAACATGCGCGCCACCGCATCTACATCGGGGTTGCCGAAAAGGCTGGGACCATACCCGCCCCATGACATCATCAAGAACAGGCCGGCCAGCAGCACAGCCAGGCCAGGCACAAACACAATCCAATGAATGCCGGTGGCAAACACCAGATGTTCATCCTTCAGCAGAACCGAGTTGACATAGACGCCCATTTTTCTCCCCCTTCAACCGAGACGGTTTTATTAAAATTTTATTGAATTATGCCGCCTGACTGGTTTTAGTTTCATTAACGGCCAGATATTTCTCAGCCTCCAGCGCGGCCATGCACCCCATGCCGGCGGCCGTGACGGCCTGTCTGAACACTTTATCCCTCACATCGCCCGCGGCAAAGACACCAGGCACATTGGTGGCGGTCGAATCGGGTTTGGTTAATATATAGCCCGATTCATCCATCGTCAGATGGCCTTGGAAAACCTTGGTGGCCGGATCATGCCCAATGGCCACAAACACGCCATGCACCAATAACTCAGCCCCCTGGCCGTTGGTGGTATCTTCCAGACGCAGGCCCGTCACTTCTTTGTGCGGGGTTGTTTTGCCCATAATGTCGGTCACACGCTTGTTCCACAGAATATGGATTTTGGGGTTAGACATCACGCGCTGCTGCAAAATTTTCTCGGCCCTAAAGCTGTCACGCCGGTGGATGAGCGTCACCTTGCTGGCGTGGTGGGTAAGATAAAGCGCTTCCTCAAGCGCCGAATTTCCGCCGCCAATCACGGCCACTTCCTTGCCCTTAAAGAAAAAGCCATCGCACGTGGCGCAGCCCGACACGCCAAAGCCCTGAAATTCTTTTTCACTCTCCAAACCAAGCCAGCGCGCCTGTGCGCCCGTGGCGATGACGATGCTGTCGGCCGTATAAACATCGCCGCTGTCGCCCCACGCGGTGAAGGGGCGCTGCTTAAAATCAACCTTACTGATATAATCTTGAATCATCACCGTGCCCACTTTTTTGGCTTGCTCGGCCATCTGCTCCATCAGCCAGGGGCCCTGAATAATATCGGCAAAGCCCGGATAATTTTCGACATCGGTGGTAATGGTCAGTTGTCCGCCTGGCTGCATGCCTTGCACCACGATGGGGTTCAGGCTGGCGCGTGCGGCATAAATGGCGGCGGTATAGCCGGCAGGGCCGGCGCCGATGATCAAAACCTTGGTATGATGTGTCTGAGGCATGGTGCACAAGATGTTGGAGGTTGCGCGTTCATTGTCAAGAGATTGACCTGAAACGCAAGGGCGATCATTTTCAGGGCATGGCCGCAACCCAGAAACTGTTTGATGATTTGGCCCCAAGGTGGTGGGATGACACAGGCCCCTTTGCCCCGCTGCACAGGCTTAACCCCGTGCGTGTGCGCTATGTTCAGCAGCAGGCAGCCTGCCAGAACGGCCGGCCCCTTCAGGAGGCGTTGAGGCATCTGAACATTCTGGATGTTGGCTGCGGCGGCGGTTTGTTGTGCGAGCCTATGGCCCGACTGGGTGCCCGCGTGATGGGCATCGATGCCGCGCCCGAAGCCATTGTGACAGCCCAAAAACATGCTGCAGGCGAAGGATTAGAGATTGATTATCGCCGTATAGATTTAGCGGCACTCGCCCAGCAGAAAAAACAGTTTGATGTGATCACGGCCATGGAAGTGATTGAGCACGTCGATGACGCCCATCAATTTGTGCGGCAGCTTGCGGCCGTGCTTCGCCCCAACGGCGTGGTGATTTTTTCAACCCTGAACCGCACCATGAAAAGTTTATGGCTGGGGAAAATTGCGGCAGAATATGTGCTAGGCCTTGTGCCGCGGGGCACGCACGACTGGAAAAAATTTGTGAAGCCGAGTGAGTTGATGGCGATGGCCGAAGGGGCAGGCTTGGCACCGCACGATATTTCAGGCCTGATCATGAACCCCATCACGGGCGATTTTTCTGTGAACCCCGCCGATGTTAGCATCAATTATTTTGCGGCGTTTGGGTGGGTTTAGATCATGTAGACAAGATGATAGGCATGATCAGCGACTGAGGTGATAGATATCATGTCATCCCGGCGCAAGCCGGGATCCATGGCAATGACTGACCACAACATCAACGCTTAAAGGGCGGACTTTTTTGTTCATAGATTCTGGCTTGCGCCGGAATGACAATGGGTTGTGACGTCACGGTATCCAATTTTCGTGAGTCCTGCCCTAAGAAAACGCAACATCGTGCCGCCACGCAGGAACGGCGTTGCGCGCTTTGGTCACGTTATTCAGGTCAATTTCGGCAAAAATAGCGCCCGCACCTTCTGGTTTTTCGGCCATCACCTCGCCCCACGGGTTGATGATCAGGCTGTGGCCAAAGGTTTGTCGCCCGCCCGCATGGGTGCCCGTTTGCGCGGGCGCCAGCACATAACAGCCCGTTTCAATGGCGCGCGCGCGTTGCAGCACATGCCAATGCGCCTTGCCCGTGGGCACCGTGAAAGCGGCGGGGATCAGCAAAACATGCGCGCCATGCTGCGCCAGCTGGCGATAAAGGTGGGGGAAGCGCAGATCGTAACAAATGGTCATGCCAAAGTCGGCCACATCTGTATGGACAACAACAGCATTGCGGCCGTGGCTGTAGGTATCGCTTTCGCGGTACACCTCGCCATTCGGCAAATCGACATCAAACAAATGGATTTTATCGTAGCGCGCCACAATCTCTCCCCGCGGCGAGATCATATAGCAGCGGTTGACCAGTTTGCCGCTGGGCAGGCGCACGCAAAAGCTTCCGCTCATCAGCCACACAGAATGATCGCGCGCCAGTGTTGTGAAAAGCGGCAGGGCTGGCAGTTCATCATCGGCGCAGGCTTTTTCTTGGCGTTCAGCCGCCGTGGCAACAATAAAGCCAGTATTTTCCGGCAGCGCCACAAATGTTGCACCGGCTTTGGCCGCATCGACAATAAAATGTGCGGCAGTTTCCAAATTGTCGGCCATCACTGGCCCGCTGTTCAGCTGAACGCAGGCGGCAAGAAATTGTGTCATGTCAGCAGCGCATCCAGCTTGCCGGCGTCATGCAGCGCGTGCAGATCATCGCACCCGCCAATGTGCTGGCCATTGATAAAAATTTGCGGAATGGTTTTGCGGCCGTTGCTTTTGGCCAGCATTTCTTCAAAGCGCGCGGTGTCTTCCTTCACGTTATATTCGGTAAACGCGACCCCTTTCATGGTCAGCAGATTTTTCGCCTTCACGCAGTAAGGGCAGTGGGGGCCAGAGTAAACGATGATATCGGGCATGGGGTCTCCTGTTTTCAGGAATAATATAGGGGCTCTTGCTCATTCCGCCAATGCCACGCGCGCCAGCACAAGACCATTCACACCTAAGGCCCCCGCCTGAAGCAGGGTTTTGGCGCATTCGTGCAGCGTGGCGCCTGTGGTCATCACATCGTCGATCAGCAAAATATTCTTGTTTTTGATGAGGGGGGGCGCCTGTTCATGCACCGAAAAAGCATCGCGCACGTTCTTAAACCGCTCGGTGCGTTTTTTATGCCCTTGCGTTTTGGTGGCGCGGTGACGTACGAGAATTTGCGTTGCAACCGCCTTGTTTGTTTTTTCTGCCAGCCAGCGGGCCAGCAGGGCCGATTGATTAAATTGTCGCCTGATCAGCCGCGTATAATGCAGCGGCACAGGCACCAACAGATCGGCCTGCATCAGCAAGCTTGCCCCGCATGAAAGCATCAGCTGCCCCAGGCTGGGGATCAAATCTGTCTGGTCGGCGTGCTTGAGGCGCAGCACCAGCGCGCGCGATAAATCATCATAGGTGGCGGCCGCGCGCACGTGGGTATAGGCGGGTTCATCGGCGCTGCAGTGAATACACTTTTCACCCTCCAGCACGGGCGAGGGGAAGGGAATGCCGCATTGAACGCACACCGCGCCATCGATGCGCTGCATCGCCCCCCAGCAGGTGTGGCAAAAAGCATGCGGCGTGCTAACAGGGGTTTGGCAGCTGCTGCACAGCGGCGGCAGAATAAGGTGCAGCGCCGCGCGGGCGACTTGGCGAATGGCCAGCATGTGCTTATTAAACGATAGAATGACCACGATGCCAACAGGCACCAAAACCGAAGGCCCTTTTGTTGAAGAATGGCGCAGGCTGCGTTTGCAGCGGGCCATACCTGCGCTGGCGCGGCACGATTATTTATACAAGCTTGCGCTGGAAAGCCTGCGCGAGCGTTTAGATTTTGTGACCCAGCGTTTTGAAAATATTTTGTTTCTGGGGCATGAGTTTGCGGCCAGAAGCATGTTTCATGCCTGCGATATTGAATCGGTCGCTTTTTTGCCTGCGCGCGCGCAGCCGCAAAGTTATGATCTGATCATCAGTTTTTTTCAGCTTCATCAGGCCAATGATGTGCCAGGGCTTTTGCGGCAGTATCATGCCATGCTGCGCAAGAACGGGTTGTTCATGGCGTGCTGCTTTGGCGAAAACACGCTGCACGAATTGCGCGAGGCGCTGATGCAGGCCGAAGTGCTGACAAGGGGAGGGGCGGCCCAGCGCACCTTGCCCATGATTGGTCTGCGCGATGCCGCCGCCCTGCTGCAGCACACAGGTTTTGATGGCCCCGTGGCCGATGGTGAAACTGTTCAGGCGTCCTATCCCCGTCTGTTTTCTTTGCTGCACGATTTGCGGGGCATGGCCGAAACAAACCTCACCTCTGGGGCCAGGCAACCGCTGTCACGGCGGGCGCTGGCCGAGGCGTGCAAGGGGTATGCTGAAAAATATTCAAATAAAAACAATCAGTTGCAGGCAACATTTGATGTTCTTTTCTGGCACGGCTGGCGGGCGTAAGGCAAAAAGCCGGTTAACCTGTTTTTAGGCCTTCAAGAGTCAATTTGCAGGGGTGTTCCTGCCCTCGATTGATCTGATTGTGCTGCTATCCATCATGTTCCCCGCGGTTTTGCTGATGGGGCTATGGTGGTGGGTGCGTCGTCTTGAATCGCGGCAGACATTGCACAACCCCGATGCCTATCTGGAAGTGTTTGATCATGCAGGCATTGGCCTGTGTCGTATTGATGCCGAAGGGCGCTGGCAAACCGCTAACCTCAGCGCCGCATCCATGCTGGGGTACGCATCGCTGGATGATTTTCTGGCCGCGCAGCCCGATCTTTCGGGCCAGCTGTTCAGAGATGGCGATAAGCGCACCGCTTTTTTTGAGCATCTGAAAAACATTGGCCCCGTGCGTGATGTCGAATTTGTGTTGCTGAAGCAAAACGGCGACGAGATATGGACAAACTGGTCTGGCCACGCCGAGAAGAAAAAAAACGGCGATGTTGTTTTTTACGAATGCACGCTGATTGATATTACAGCCCGCAAGCACGATACCATCGCCATGCTGGCCGCCAAGGAACAGGCTGATTTTGCGAACCGCAGTAAATCAGAATTTCTGGCGAACATGAGCCACGAGCTGCGCACGCCCCTGAACGCCATTATTGGATTTGCCGAAATTATTAAGGAGCAGATGTTTGGGCCAGTAGGGCAAGACCAATATGTGGAGTATGCCAAAGATATTCATGACAGTGGCCAGCTTTTGCTGTCGCTGATCAACGATATTTTGGATATGTCGAAGATTGAGGCAGGCAAACGCCCGCTATCAGAAATGAATTTGGATATCGAGAAAATTATCCACGCTTGTTTGCGTCTTGTGGCCGCGCGGGCCAAGGCGCAGCGGTTGCGTTTAACGGCGCGCGTGCCCCAGCAAATGCCCGAAATACGCGCCGAAGAACGTGCCCTGAAGCAAATCCTCACCAATCTTCTGACCAACGCCATTAAATTTACGCCCGAAGGTGGTTCGGTGACGATGACCGTGGGGCAAACCCCCTTGGGCGGTATTTTTTTTACGGTAGAGGATACGGGCATTGGCATTGCGTCCGAAGATATTCCGGTGGCGCTGGCGCCCTTTGGGCAAATTGAAAGCGCCCTGTCGCGCAAAACCCAGGGCACGGGCCTGGGTCTGCCGCTGACCAAGGCGCTGGTCGAACTTCATGGCGGCAATTTAGATATTCAAAGCAAAGTGAGCGAGGGCACAAAAGTAACCATCAGCTTCCCCGCCAACCGCACGGTGCAACGGCAGACGCAGGTGCGTATTACCAATCTTTCGTCATCGCTGCCGGGCTAACTCAGGCCATAACTTTTCACAAGGCTGCCAACAATCAGGTGCCAGCCATCGACCAGCACAAAGAAAATAATTTTGAACGGCAGCGAAATGGTGGGCGGCGGCAGCATCATCATACCCATCGACATCAGAATGGATGACACCACCATGTCGATAATCAAGAACGGCAGAAAAAGCAGAAACCCAATCTCAAACGCGCGGCGCAACTCAGAGATCATAAAGGCGGGGATCAGCGCCTTCAGGGGCGTTTCCAGCGCGGTGGCCGGGGGCTCAATTTTCCCCAGCTCCATAAACAATTCTAAATCCTTGGGGCGGGTGTGCTTTAACATAAATTCGCGAAAAGGCTCCACCGCGCGCATCAACCCATCTTCTTCCGATATTTTTTCATCGATCATGGGTTTCAGACCATTTTCCCATGCTTTGTCGAACACCGGCTGCATCACAAAAAGAGTAAGGAACAGGGCCAGGCTGATCAGTACGCTGTTGGGCGGCACCTGCTGAACGCCCATGGCCGTACGCAAAAACGACAGCACCACCACAAAGCGGGTGAAACTTGTGATCATCACCAAAATGGACGGCGCCAGCGAGATGATGGTGACCAATAAAAACATTTGGATCAGGCGCGCGGTGCTTCCCTGTCCTTCACCAAAATCGATATTCAGCGATTGGGCCGACACATCGCCCGCCACCAGCACACCCGCAAGTAGAAGCAGAAAAAAGATCATGGCGTTTCCTCTGACGCGGGGTTTTTGGCCGATTGGGTGCTGACCAAAAATTCGCCATCAGCCCCGATGAAAAATAAATGCTCGGTCTGATCGTGGCGCACCAGAACCATTTTGCGGCGACTGTCGATGAGTTGCCATTCCAGCACTTTGATGCGCTTGTTGGGCAGAAACGGAATTTTTTTGCCCTGATAATGTTTGGCCGCCATGGCCAAAAGCCCAATCAGACTAATGACAAAAATAAACGCCAGCGCATAGTGCACATAATCAAGCGGCTGCAGCATTATTGAACCTTGGTGGTCGAGGCATAGGCCGCGCTGGCCGTGGGGCCCAGGCTGCGCTGCTGCATCTGGCGCAAATCGCGTTCCAGCTTATCCAGCAGTTCAATCATTTGTTTCAGGCGCGGTTCCATGCCCGCGCGATCATTTTTGGGCAGGGCCAGCACATCATCGCACAGGGTGGCGATTTGAGAATCGAGGCCGAATAAATCGCACGGTTCGCTGCGGGCGATGGCCTTTTGCATGTTTTCAAGCGTGGCATACAGGCGGCCATAGTTTTGCTGCACATCGGCAAGAGAGGGGGGGTGGGTGTTCATGAGCGACTCCGCTGGTCGTAAAGCGCGTTGGCTTCATAAACCTTACCCAGAATCTCGGCCACAGCAAGAATAGCCTCGGTGGGGATGGGGGTATCCAAATCCATGGTGGCCAGAAGCTGGGCCAGGTCGGCATCCTCGCGCACCTTGATGCCTTTTTCAAACGCCAGAGCCAAAATCTGCTCAGCCAAGGCACCGCGACCACTGGCAATAATGCTGGGCTGGCCTGCCCCTTCCTGTTTCAGGGCCACGGCCACCGGCATTTTTATATTTTTGTTAAGGTCTTCGGCCATCTTTTCAACCTAAAACCCTATGCTTTACCAATTCTTAAACGCCAAAAGATGACAATAGGGTTGTGTCACGCCTTTTGCGCGACCGCACAGGCCATGAGCATTTTTCAGTCAGAACTCTTTACCGGCATTCGTGAACGCCTGTCATGGTTGACCGAGCGGCAGCGCGTGCTGGCCGAAAATGTGGCCAACGCCAACACAGCCAATTACAAACCGCGTGATCTGGCCCCGCCCACCTTCGATGCGATGGTGAAAGCCTCAGGTCGTGTGATGCCAAAAGCAACCCACGCAGGGCACATGGCCATGGGCCCCAGCCTTTCGCCCAACACGGTGGAAGTGAAAGATTACAGCGCGCGCGATATTAAAATTAACGGCAACGCGGTCAGCCTTGAAGATCAGATGATCAAAGTATCCGAAACCGCCATGGACTATCAGGGCATGATTGGCCTGCTGCGCAAGTGGCAAAATATGTTCAAAGCTGTCTCGACACGGGTGTAAAATGAGTGGTGATCTCTCCACAACCATGAACATCGCCACAAGCGGCCTGAAGGCGCAGGGCGCGCGCATGAAGGTGATTGCCGAAAATCTGGCCAACGCCAACAGCACAGCTACCACGCCGGGCGGCGAACCCTATAAACGGCAGGTGATCACTTTTCGCAGCGAGTTTGACAGGGCGTTGGGCGCCAACAAAGTGTCGGTGGCCGGCATCAAGACCGATAACAGCCAATTTAACCGCCGGTTTGATCCGTCTCATCCCGCTGCCGATCCACAGGGCTATGTGCTGGTGTCAAACGTCAAGCCACTGATTGAGACACTGGATATGCGCGAGGCGCAAAAGAATTTCGATGCCAACATCAGCGTGATCGAAGCTTCCCGCAGCATGATGCTGCGGACGCTTGATCTGCTGCGCCAGTAGGAGGTTTATCATGGTGTTTTCAGTCTCTGATGCCGTCTCGGCCTACAGCAAGGCGGGCAACCTTCCCTCTGTCAGCGGCATAGCCAAGGGCGGACAGGCCGGCGGCTTCGATGACATGCTGAAAAGCATGGTGGATGATACGGTGGATAGTTTGCAGGCTGGTGAAAAAGCCACGCTGATGGCGGCACAAGGCAAAGGCAACATGGCCGATGTGGTGCTGGCCGTGAACAACGCCGAAAGCCTTCTCACCACCGTGGTTTCCATCCGCGATCGCGTGATTGGCGCCTACCAAGAAATTATGCGCACGGGCGTGTAGGATATATTTTACTTTTCTCCCGCTCGAGAAGAATCTCCATGCTGCCGGGTGTTCTTTTGGTTTGATATTCGGTTTGATATTATGCCTCTCTCTTTGAGATGAGGGCATGCCTTGACCCTTGGCAAGATTCTAAGAGTGCACTGCAAACCCACAGGTTTGCGGTGGTGCGGGCGCGTGGGTATGATGAGACCTCTAGCGGAGGAACACATGCTGATCGGCTGCCCCAAAGAAATTAAAAATCACGAATATCGCGTTGGCTTAACGCCCGCGAGCGTGAGAGAGCTGGTGCAAAACGGCCATAAGGTGATGATCCAGTCGGGTGCTGGCGATGAGATTGGGCTGGATGATGCGCAATATCATGCCGCGGGGGCTGAGCTGGTTAGCGATGCTGCCACAATTTTTTCTCAGGCCGAGATGGTGGTGAAAGTCAAAGAACCGCAGGCGAAAGAATGCGCGCAGCTGCGTGCGGGCCAGCTGCTGTTTACCTATCTGCACCTTGCCCCAGACCCGGAGCAGACCAAGGCCCTGATCCAATCAAACTGCGTGGCCATTGCCTATGAAACAGTCACCGATAAGCAGGGGCGCTTGCCGCTGCTGGCCCCCATGTCAGAGGTGGCGGGGCGCATGGCCGTGCAGGCGGGCGCGCACTATTTAGAAAAAGCGCAGGGCGGTCGTGGCATGCTGCTGGGCGGTGTGCCGGGCGTGGCGCCCGCGCGGGTGGTGATTATTGGCGGCGGTGTGGTGGGGTACAACAGCGCGCGCATTGCCGTGGGCATGGGGGCCGATGTGGTGGTGCTGGATAAATCGATTGCGCGCCTGGCCGAATTAGATCGTGAATTTAGAAACAGCGTTCGCACGCTTTATGCCACAAGCGATGCGATTGAAGAACAAGTGCTGCGCGCCGATGTGGTGATTGGCGCCGTGCTGGTGCCCGGAGACGCGGCGCCAAAATTGGTCAGCCGCGCCATGGTTTCGCGCATGAAGCGCGGATCGGTGATTGTGGATGTGGCGATTGATCAGGGTGGGTGCGTTGAAACGGCCAAGGCCACCACGCACGCTGATCCGGTTTATGTGGTCGATGGTGTTATTCACTATTGCGTGGCGAACATGCCCGGCGCTGTGGCCCGCACCAGCACCTTTGCGCTGAATAACGCTACGCTGCCTTATACACTCGCGCTGGCCAACAAAGGGTGGCTGCAGGCATGCCGTGATGACGAAGGGTTGCGCAACGGCCTGAATGTGGCCAACGGGCGCATTACATGCCCCGGCGTGGCCCATGCGCTGAATTATCCGTTGCTTTCGGCGAATGATGCGATTGCAACCGGCGCCAAGCGCGCGGCATAAAAACCATCGGTGCCATCAGCGCTGGCCAGCCATTGTTTTTGGCTGATCAGCGCGGCGTTGCCCGATTGAGTGAACGCGGCCGTCATATCAGCATTTTCGCATTGTGCGAGCGAGCATGTGGCGTAAACAACATGACCATCTTTTTTCACAAGGGTGAATGCGGCCGATAATAATTGCCATTGTGTGGCGTGAAGTTTTTCCCAATCGGCTGGTTTTGTCCATCGCGCATCGGGGTTTCTGCGCCATGTGCCTGTGCCGCTGCAGGGGGCATCGATCAAAACAACATCAAACTTTCCGGCGAATGGGATTGTTGAATAATCTTGCGATAATTCATGCAGCAAAAAAGTTTGAATGTTTTGGGCGCCGGCCAGCCGTGCACGACGTTTAAGTTCATCCAGCTTTTTTTTGCTGATATCGCACGCCACAATCTGCCCTTTGTTGTGCATGGTTGCGGCCATGGCCAGCGTTTTGCCGCCAGCGCCTGCACATAAATCTAGCACCAGCATGCCTGGCGCAGCACCCACCATAGCGGCCACTTGCTGGCTGGCGGAATCTTGCACATCGGCCCGGCCATCCTTCAAACAGGACAGCGCGCCAAAGGCCACGCGATTGCTCAGGCGTATGCCAAAATCGGTTTTCTCGATTGTGGTGGCGTTGTACCCAGCGGCGATCATGTCCTTCAACACATCATCGCGCCTGGCTTTCAGCGCATTCACCCGCAAATCGACAGAGGCGACGTGTTGTTGCGCCAGCAACTCGGCTGCAAAATTTTCAGCCAAACTTGTTTTAAGTGTGTCAAAGGCCCAGTCAGGACACTCAAGCCAATAATTTTCTGGCATCTTAAAATCATCAAACTTTTTTGCAAGAAAATGGTCAAGCAGTTTTTTTTCTGTCTCACTTAAAGCATGTGGCGCGTAGGTGCCCCCACAAAATATGTCATGAATATCGGCGGATGAATTTTTCTGCATCATGGCTAAATAAGCCAGCATGATGTGGCGTGTGGGATTGCCCATTTTTTGGCCAACACACCAGTTTAATCGCGCATAGTGGCGCACGATATCATAAACAGTTTGGCTGATTGCCGCCCGATCTTTAGAGCCAATATATCGACGCGCACGAAAAAAATCGCCGCACAAAATATCCAGCCGTTTTTGCGTTTGCTGCCATATATCTAAAATTTCGATGACTGTCGCCATGCGCGCCGGCGTTTTCATGATAAGGCAGGCAGCGTCATGACAAAGCGCGCCCCTTCTATTTTTCCATCGGGCGCTGTGCGGTTGCTGGCCTCAATCGTGCCGCCATGACCTTCAATAATCTGTTTTGAAATAGAAAGGCCAAGACCCGAATGCTTGCCATATTCCTCGCCCGCCGGGCGTTCTGAGTAAAATCTATCAAAAATGGCGACCAGTTTGTTTTCAGGGATGCCGGGGCCATCATCATCGACAATAATTTTTATTTTTTTGTTGTCGTTCTGCACAGAAATGCACACAGGCTTGTGGGGCGGAGAAAACGACAGAGCATTATCTGTCAGATTGGTCAGCACCTGCATCAGGCGGCTGGCAATGCCCGATACCTGCCACTCTGCAGGAATGGGGGTGGTCAGTTGAAGGCGCGGCGGTAATGAAAGATCGGGCGTCGAATATAAATCGCACAGTGTGGTGAGGAGTTGTGACAACCCCACAGGCTGCATGGCCGCGCGGCTCAGCTCAGCCTCCAGGCGTGAGGCGGTAGAGGTATCGGTGATCAGGCGATCCAGCCTATCGACATCATCGCGAATGATGGAAAGGAGTTTTTGCTGCTGGCCAGAATCTTTGACGCGCTGAAGCGTTTCAACCGCACTGCGCAGCGAGGTGAGGGGGTTTTTCAGCTCGTGCGCTACATCGGCTGCAAAATGTTCAATGGCGGTGAGGCGCTGAATAAGCGCCTGCGTGGTGCTGCGCAATGCGGTTGATAATTCTCCCAGCTCATCCTGCCGCATGGAAAGATCGGGGATCGTGCGATGCGACAAGCGCCCCAGCGTAATGGCGTTGCCCGCACTGGCTGGAATATCGCGCACAGCGGCGGCAAGGCGGCTGAGTGGTTCGGTAATCGTGTAAGACAGATAGTAAGAAACAAGCAGCGTAAAGCAAAACACCGCCACAAAAATTTGAATAATATCGGCCTGCACATTGCTTAACCCCTTATCAATCGGGCTGCCATCTTTGGTCAGCAAAATGGCGCCCAACACTTTTTTATATCGCTGCACCGGCACCGCCACACCCAGCAGAAGCTTTCCATCGTCCATCTGCCACAGTTGTTTTGCTGTTTCGCCCCCCGCGGCTTCTGTGACAATTGGGTATTGCCGCCCCGTATCGGCGGCATTTTCAACATAGTGCGGATATTCCCGCGTCGCCCTGAAATAGGGCTGAAGCCAATCAAAAAAATTGACCAAGATTTCTTTCAAACCGTGGGTGTGAGGCGGCAGGGCCGAAAGTTGTTCGATCTGAATATCCTGTCCGCGCTTGCCCACCAGCGTGCGACTATCGGCCAGCTGGGTTAAATCGGCATCGAACAACCTCACACGCCCTTGCTTGTCATCGACCATGCGGCGCACAAGATTGGCGGCGAGATCGGCCGAGAGAGATGGGTTTTCCTCATAATCTAGCACGGCGGCACTTTCGGCCACGGCCATGCTGACCAGCTTGGCTTCCGATTGCAGCAGCGCAAATTCGTTCGCAATCAGGCGTTCTTCATAATCGCCCACATAGAAAAAACTGGCCACCAGCAGCACAGGCGCAAGGGCGTTAACCGCCAGAATGCGCCAGGTAAGCGCCGAGATGCGCGGACGCTTCATTATTCTTTATACCGATAGCCCACGCCATAGAGCGTTTCGATTTGAGAGAAATCGGTATCCACTTCGCGGAATTTTTTCCGCAGGCGCTTCACATGGCTGTCAATGGTGCGGTCATCAACATAAATGTTTTCGCCATAGGCTGAATCCATTAGCTGATCGCGGTTTTTAACGTGCCCTGGGCGCTGGGCCAGGGTTTTGACCAGCAAAAATTCGGTCACGGTTAAATCAACCGCTTTGCCTTTCCAGGTGCATAAATGTTTTCCGTTATCCAGCACCAGATCACCGCGCACCATGACGGCCGAAGGATCATCGGGCGCGGTCGATTGCCGCAACTGTTCGCGCCGCAAGATCGAGCGGATGCGCTCAATCAACAATCGTTGAGAAAACGGTTTGGTAATATAATCATCGGCCCCCATGCGCAGGCCCATAATTTCGTCCACCTCTTCGTCTTTGCTGGTTAGAAAAATAACCGGCATTTTTTGTGTCAAGTGGTGCCCGCGCAATTTCTGCATCAACTCCATGCCATTCAGGCGCGGCATTTTGATATCGAGCACCGCCAAATCGACAGGGCGGATGCTCAGGGCATTCCACGCTTCTTCACCATCATGATAGGTGCGCACATCAAAACCTTCTGCCTCAAGCGCGAGGCTGACAGACGTGACAATATTGCGATCATCATCGACAAGGGCGATGGATTGTGACATGGGGCCTCCAGTTTAACCTGTTGTGATGTAACATATTTTTGCAACAGCGCAATGAAAGAATTGCGTTAATCATACGGCTTCTGTAAATGTTTTCATAGTTAACCCCAATTTGGAGAATAGTATGTCCCCCATGCGCGCCAATCTTAAAGTTATTAACAATGAAGGAACAGCTTCCATGATCCCTCCTCAGGTCGATCTTTCTTATGTCGGTCTCTCACGTTTGGCCGCGGTTCATGCCAATCTTTCGCCTGCGGCGCTGTATCAAGAATCGCTGGCCCGTCAGGAGGCGGATTTAACCGCCGATGGCGCCCTGCGCGCGCTGACAGGCAGCCACACAGGCCGCTCGCCTAATGATAAATTTGTGGTGCGCGATGCCAGCACCGAAAATGTGGTGGATTGGGGCAAAGTGAACCAGCCCATCAGCCCTGAGGCGTTTGATAAATTGCACCAGCGCATGATGCAGTGGGCGCAGGGACGTGAAGTTTTTGTGCAAGATTTGCTGTGCGGTGCCGATGAAACTTATCGCCTGCCAGTGCGTTTTGTCACCCAGTTTGCCTGGCACAGCTTGTTTGTGCGCAACATGTTTATTCGCCCCACCGCCGAGCAGCTGGCCGCCCACAACCCCGAATTTACGGTGATTGATTTTCCGCATTTCGAAGCGATCCCCGAACAAGATGGCGTGCGCAGCCCCACCTTCATTCTGGTCAACTTTGCGAAGAAGCTGATTTTGATTGGCGGCACAGCCTATGCCGGCGAGATGAAAAAATCCATCTTCACCATCATGAACTATGTGCTGCCCGAACGCGGGGTGATGCCCATGCACGCCAGTGCCAACATGGGCCAAGAGGGTGATGTGTGCATTTTCTTTGGCTTGTCGGGCACCGGCAAAACCACTTTGTCGGCCGATGCCAGCCGCACGCTGATTGGCGATGATGAACATGGCTGGACTGATCATGGCGTGTTTAACTTTGAAGGGGGCTGTTATGCCAAGGCTATTCGCCTGAATGCCGTGCAGGAGCCTGAAATTTATGCGGCCAGCAAGCGCTTTGGCACTGTGCTGGAAAACGTGGTGCTGCAAGATGGCACCCACGAGGTTGACTTTGATGATAACCGCCATGCCGAAAATTCGCGCAGCTGCTATCCGGTCGATTTTATTCCGAACGCCAGCCCCACGGGCCTTGGCGGCACGCCCAAAAACATCATTATGCTGACGTGCGACGCGTTTGGTGTTCTGCCCCCTGTATCAAAACTGACGGCCGAGCAGGCGATGTATCATTTCCTCTCTGGCTATACTGCCCGCGTGGCCGGAACAGAACGCGGCGTGACAGAACCGCAGGCTACCTTCAGCACTTGTTTTGGTGCGCCGTTTATGCCCCGCCCCCCTGGTGTTTATGCCAAACTGCTGGGCGAAAAAATCGCCTATCACAAGGTGCAATGCTGGCTGGTCAACACCGGCTGGACAGGCGGCGCCCACGGCCAGGGGCAGCGCATGCCCATTCACGTCACCCGTGCGCTGGTGCGCGCCATTCTCGATGGCACGCTGGCCAAGGTTGACTTTGCCGATGATGGCGTCTTTGGCCTGAGCGTGCCGAAGGCGTTTGAAGGTGTTTCTGAAAACCTGTTGCACCCGCGTCAATCGTGGGCCGATAAAGCCGCGTATGATAAGCAAGCCGCCCATGTGGCCAAACTTTTTGCCGATAATTTCAAAAAGTACGAAGCGCAAGTGACCGATGCGGTGAAGGCCGCCGCCATGCGCGGGGTTTAAGAGAGGGCAAAAGAGTTTTTTTATTCAATATCCACAATTTTTATGCTGTTTGGCCAGATACGCCTGCTATTTCAGGCAAGTATGGGATTTTTCCCTTGTTTTTTGCTGATGAAATGTGTAGCATGGTGCTGACAATTAAAAGCCCCGATGCGGAAGGCCGCAGGCGGGGTTTTTTGTTTTAAGGGCCATGCTCGCGTCATGAATGGGCCGAGTGCACCGCACTAAGAAAGGA
>RFNS01000259.1 GCA_009927055.1 Alphaproteobacteria bacterium
CGGCCACATTTTTCATATCCCATGGCGCCAGAAACTGACCTTTTTTCACATTAATCACTTTGCCTGTTTGCCCTGCGGCCAGCAGCAAATCGGTCTGGCGGCACAAAAACGCGGGGATTTGCAGAACATCCACCACCTTCGCCACCTCGGCGCATTGGTAGGATTCGTGCACGTCTGTCAGCATGGGCAGATTGGTTTTCTGGCGCACCTCGGCAAAAATATCGAGGGCCGCACTCAGCCCCAGCCCGCGCTCTGATGACACCGAGGTGCGATTGGCTTTATCGAACGATGATTTGTAAATAAGCGGAACATTCAACTGGGCCGAGACGTCGGCCAGCGCCGCACTCACCTCCAGCGCATGCTGGCGCGATTCCAGCACACACGGCCCCGCAATAATGACAAGCGGCAGGTTGTTGGCGATTTTTATCTCACCCGATTGGGGGCGCCTTAGGGTGATTTGTTTTGTGTGCGGCCCATGTGGTGTTGTCATCGCATCATTCCGTTGGTTCTGGTGTATCGATACTGGCCAAAAAAGACTTTACGAAACAACACCATCATGCCGGGGTTAATCCGGCATCTGGGGCGGCATTCACAAACCCAGCAACTTTTTGGGCCGCCCCAGATTCCGGTTTTCGCCAGAATGACACGATGTTGACGCACCAAAATCTTTTCATGATCGCCCAAACCCTAGCAGGCAACTGATTGTTTTTCAATTTAACCTGTTCTTAAAGCCCTTGCCGCTTGAATGGTGTTGAGAGATTTCATGGTTTCTGTCTGCGTTTACTGCGGTTCATCCAACCGCGTTGCCCCCAAATATATCGAAAGCGCGCACGAGGTGGGCACAACCCTGGCCCGCCACAACATCCGCCTTGTGTATGGTGGTGGGCGCACAGGTTTAATGGGTGTGGTGGCCGATGCTGCGCTGGCGCATGGCGGCGAGGTTGTGGGCGTTATTCCGAAAGATTTGGTGACAAAAGAAGGCCGCCACCCTGTGTTGAAACATCTGCACGTGGTGGATGATATGCACGAACGTAAAATGATGATGGTGAAGCTGTCTGATATGTTTGTGGTGCTGCCAGGTGGCCTGGGCACGCTGGATGAATTGTTTGAAGTGCTGACGTGGAAGCAGCTGGGATTTCATAACAAAAAAATTATCATCTTCAACATTCATGGTTTCTGGCAGCCATTGTTGCAAATGATCGACCACATCATCGCCCACAAATTTGCCCCCACCAACAACAAACTTTTGTACGACGTGATTGATAACCTAGATACCCTGATGGCCGCCATTGAATCTCCCGCCATGCCTGAACTTGATTCCTCTGAAAAATGGTCGTCAAATCAAGGGTAAGACTCATTCATGAGGAACACCGCTTTCCCTCACCCTATCGTCATCCCCCAGTCACCTGCACAGGAGAAACCCATGACAAAAATAAAAGTCAAAACACCGGTGGTCGAGCTTGATGGCGATGAGATGACGCGCATCATTTGGGCGATGATCAAAGAAAAGTTGATTGCGCCTTATTTGGATATTGATTTGAAATATTTTGATTTAGGCGTAGAGGCGCGCGACCGCACCGATGATAAAATCACCATCCAATCGGCCGAGGCGATTAAGCACTATGGCGTAGGCATTAAATGCGCCACCATTACGCCCGATGAAGCGCGGGTGAAAGAATTTAATTTGAAAAAAATGTGGAAATCGCCGAACGGCACCATTCGTAACATTCTGAACGGCACGGTGTTCCGCGAGCCTATTATCATCAAAAACATCCGCCCCTATATTCCCACATGGACACAGCCCATTGTGATTGCGCGCCACGCCTATGGCGATCAATATCGCGCGACCGATTTTAAGGTGCCAGGCAACGGCAAACTCAGCATCACCTTCACGCCCGATGATGGCAGCGCGCCGATTGTGCATGAGGTGACGCAATATAAAAACGGATCAGGCGTGGCCATGGCCATGTTTAATGAGGATGAAAGCATCCGCGGTTTTGCGCGCGCCTGCTTTAACTATGGCCTGATGCGGCATTATCCTGTTTTTCTTTCCACCAAAAATACCATTCTGAAAGCCTATGATGGCCGGTTCAAAGATATTTTTGCCGAGGTGTTTGAGGCTGAATTTGCCGCACAATACGATACCGCCAAACTATCTTATGAACACCGTTTGATTGATGATATGGTGGCCCAGGCCATTCGTGGCAGCGGCGGCTTTTTGTGGGCGTGCAAAAATTATGATGGCGATGTGCAATCAGACAGCGTGGCGCAGGGTTTTGGTTCGCTCGGTCTCATGACATCGGTGCTGCTGTCGCCCGATGGCAAAACAGTGGAAACCGAAGCAGCGCATGGCACGGTCACGCGGCATTATCGTGAACATCAGGCCGGCAGGCCCACCAGCACCAACCCCATCGCCAGCATTTTTGCCTGGACACAGGGGCTGATGTATCGCGGCCGTTTTGATGAAACACCTGACGTGATCAAATTTGCTGAAACGCTGGAGCGCGCGTGCATCGCCACCGTGGAAGAAGGCCACATGACCAAAGATTTGGCGGCGCTGACAGGCATGAAAAATCAGCCCCACCTCAACACCACCGAATTTATGGATGCGATTGCCGCTAAGTTGAAGGCGTTGCGGGGTTAACCCAGTCTTCCGCCCTCTGTCACAAAATGCCAGTTTTGTGGGTTTTCGGCGCGCAAACGCTCCAGCAGCGTGCTCACCTTCGCATACACCGGCATGCGCAGGCCATGAAAATCCATCGCTGGGCCGGCGGGCGCAAAAAACAGCCCCAGCCGCTTCATGGTAATGTGCAGCGCGGGTTCAACAATGGCACACACATGCGTGATGTTGCGATCTTGAATTTGGCGCAGCGCTTCGCGGCACAATCCCAGCATGATATGCGGCAATCTTCGCCGCTCATCCTCTTTGTTGTCCATCACGCGGCCATACATTAAATCGCCTTGTCTGCGACGCATCTGGTTCGCGATGACAAGACGCGACAACTCAACGGTCGAGGCCATCTCGCACGATTCTGTCATCTGCGGGCACAGCGCAAACGCTGGCAGCACATGGTTTCCACGATCAGACGCAATAAGGCGCATACACCCCACCAACTTTTCTGTTGGCCTGTGCCACAGCATCAAAGGCACGGCATGCTCGTCGTGCTCATCTTTTTCTTGGTGGTTCGGATACTGGCTCATGCTCAGCAGCAGCCTTTCCTCGCACAACACTTTGTAACGCAGGGTGAATACCGCCGCATGATCTTCGGCCGTATAGGCCGGTCGCGCCTCGAAATACTGATCATACAGTTTGCCCATCTCGGCGGCTGAAAATTCATCCATGCCGGCCAGCTGCATGTGGCGCTTCATAACGTCCTCCCTTCAAAAAAAATCTTCTAAATCTGTGTAATAATGATTGTCAGCATATATGGCCACGCTTAATGCAACTTTAGATTAACCAACAATTTCGAAATAGCTGATTTTCTTAGCAGCCCCTTAACCATGCTTCGCTATGTTTTCCTTTCGCAAAGGACCCACCATGACAACCCCCATCACAGTCACCTATGGCGATGGCATTGGCCCCGAAATTATGAAAGCCACGCTGGCCGTTTTGAAGGCTGCTGGCGCCGATATTGCTGTGGAAGAAATTGATGTGGGCGAAAAAGTGTACCTGAGCGGCATTGCCACCGGCATTCCTGACAGCGCGTGGGACAGCCTGAACAAAACCAAAGTTTTTCTGAAGGCGCCCATCACCACCCCTGTGGGCGAGGGATATAAAAGCTTGAACGTCACCATGCGCAAACGCCTGGGTCTTTTTGCCAACGTGCGCCCGTGCGTTTCTTATACGCCTTATGTGGCCACCAAACACCCCCAGCTGGATGTGGTGGTGGTGCGCGAAAATGAGGAAGATTTATATGCCGGCATTGAATATCAGCAATCGCAAGATGAAGTGGAGTCGATTAAACTTGTCACCGCCCAGGGGTGCGAGCGGATTATTCGTTATGCCTTTGGCTATGCGCGGGCCAATGGCCGCCAGCGCGTGACATGTTTTCATAAGGCCAACATTATGAAGCAGACCGATGGTCTTTTCCTGCGCCTGTTCCGCGAGATTGCGCCCGAATATCCCGATATCAAAGCCGATGAAATGATTATTGATATTGGCACGGCGCGCCTTGCCGCATCGCCCGAAAAATTTGATGTGATTGTAACCCTCAACCTCTATGGCGATATTATTTCTGATGTCGCGGCAGAATTAACAGGCTCGGTCGGCCTTGGCGCCAGCAGCAATATCGGCCCCAACATTGCCATGTTCGAAGCCATTCATGGCAGCGCGCCCGATATTGCGGGCAAAGATATGGCTAATCCATCGGGTCTGCTGTTGTCATCGGTCATGATGCTGGTGCACATCGGCCAGCCCGATGTTGCCAGCGCCATTCATAACGCGTGGCTGAGAACGATTGAGGATGGCGTGCATACGGGCGATTTGTATAAGCCCGAACTTTCAACACAAAAAGTGGGCACGCAAGGGTTTGCCCAAGCGGTCATCGCACGTCTTGGCCAGAAGCCGCAAAAATTCAAACCTGTCAGTTATCGCGCAGGTATCAGAGAAAACATTGCCAATATCACCCTCAAACCGCGGGCCGCCAAAACAATCACGCTGGTGGGGGCTGATATTTATGTAGGCTCGCAGGGATTATCACCCGCCGCGCTTGCCGAAAAAATCAACCACACGGTTGGTGGTGCGCTTAAACTCCAGCACATCAGCAGTCGCGGCGTGCCCGTGTGGCCCAAAGGCGGCGATGGCGTGTTACTGGTTGATCGTTTCCGCTGTCGCTTTATCTCTGAACCCTCTCAGGCAATTTCTTACAACGATATCTTGGCCATTCAGAAAAATCTCTCATCATTGGGGCTTGACATCGCCAAGCTTGAAACCCTGCGCCTGATGGATGGCAAACCGGCGTATCAAGGGTAAGTTCAAAAATCGCCACAAATTAACCTCGCGTTAATCAAAAAAATCTTGCTAGGCAAAAATTTCCTGCCCTTAAGAGCTTTTTCATAAAATTCGTCACAATATTTTGGTTAATCCGGCCCGTGTTCATTGTTGTGGCCCGATTCAGTGGGGAGAACTGACGTGAGCGCGTTTTTTGGCACTTTGCGGGCCCTTGGCCCCGCCCGACTGATGGCCATCGGCATTGTGGCCGTCGCCATGTTGGGTTTTTTCACATTTCTGACCACGCGCATGGGCAGCGCCCCTATGTCGTTGCTTTATGCCGATCTTGAACAATCTGATGCGGCGGCCATGGTCTCGCGTCTGCAGCAGCAAAAAATCCCGCACGAGATTTCGGCCGATGGGCGCACACTGAAAGTGGCCAGCAACGAAGTGGGGCGCGCGCGCATGGCCTTGGCCAGCGAAGGGTTGCCGCGCGGCGGCTCGGTCGGGTATGAAATTTTTGATCAGAAAGAAAGTTTCGGCACCACCAGCTTTGTGCAAAATGTCAATCACCTTCGCGCGCTAGAAGGCGAATTGGCCCGCACCATTTCCACCCTTGCCAACATTGCCAGCGCGCGCGTGCATCTTGTGCTGCCGCAGCGCGAATTGTTCAGCCGCACCGAAACCCAGGCCACCGCCAGCGTTTTTATCAAACTGCGCGGCAGCGCGGGGCTTGATAAGGAGCAAGTCACCGCCATTCAAAATCTTCTGGCCGCCGCTGTGCCCAAACTTCAACCCAACCAGATTTCGATTGTCGATGACCGCGGCAATTTGCTGGCCCGCCCCAAGGCGCAAGACAGCGTGCTGGCCACCAGCGCCACGCAAGATGAAATCAGGCAAAATTATGAGCAAACGCAAGCCAAAAAAATTGAAGACCTGCTGGCGCAGTCTCTGGGTTTTGGAAAAGTGAGGGCGCAGGTTTCGGTTGAAATGGATTTTGACCGCGTCACCACGCAATCTGAAATTTTTGATCCTGAAAGCCAGGTGGTGCGCTCGCAGCAAACAACATCAGAGCAAAACAGCAGTGCCTCTGCCGCGGCTGATGCGGCAAGCCTCAGCTCTAATCTTCCTGGGGGAGAAGCGGCCGCCGGCGGCGGCGAAGGCAGCAAAGGCGAGCGCGCCGAAGAAACCATCAATTACGAAATCAACAAAACCATCCGCAGTCAGGTGCGCGAGTCTGGGCAGATCCGCCGTATGTCTGTGGCTGTGGTGGTTGATGGCCTTTATTCAAAAGGCGAAGCCGATAAACTGAACTATACCCCCCGCACGAGCGAGGAGATGGAGCAAATCAAATCGCTGGTGCGTTCGGCCGTGAACATGGACACAGCGCGCGGCGATACGCTGGAAGTTGTCAACATGCGCTTTATTCAAGAAGACGCGGCCGAGGTCGATTTGCTGGCCAATGTCGATATGATGTTTGGTTTCCCGAAAGAAGATTTATTCCGTCTGATCGAAATTGGCGTGCTGGGTCTTGTGGGCATTCTTGTGCTGCTGCTGGTGGTGCGCCCCCTTCTCAACCGCGCGATGGAGGCCACAGGCAGCGCGCTTGAGCAAGTCAACAGCGGGCAAACTCTTGGCCAACTTGAAGGCGGCGGCATGCCGGCCCAGCTGGCCGGCCCCGCGGGAAGTGGCCTGATGGCCTCGGGCGAAGAAGAAACATCGGCCATTGATCAGCTGATTGACATTGGCAAGGTTGAAGGTCGTGTGAAGGCCACCAGCATTAAAAAAGTTGGCGAGCTTGTGGATGCGCACACCGAAGAATCGGTGGCCATTTTGCGTAACTGGATGAACCAGGAAGGTCGTTAGCCATGGCGCGCGGAGGGAAAGATGACGCACGATCGATGAGCGGAGCCGAACGCGCCGCCGTGCTGATTTTTACATTGGGCGAGGATAGGGCCGCCCGCATTTTCAGCCACATGTCGGATGACGAGATCAAGGAAATTTCCCAGGCGATGGCCAGCATTGGCACTGTCGGATCGGGCGTTGTGGAGCGTTTATTGTTCGATTTTACTGAACAACTTTCCAGCACCAGCTCGATGATGGGGAACCTTGAATCGACCGAACGCCTGCTGGCCAAAGTGTTAGATAAAAACCGTGTTAGCAGCATTATGGAAGATATTCGCGGCCCCGCAGGACGCACCATGTGGGATAAACTGGGCAACGTCAGCGAAACGGTGCTGGCCAGCTATTTGAAAAATGAATATCCGCAAACGGTGGCGGTGGTGTTGTCAAAAATCACCCCGGATCATGCAGCGAAAGTTTTGGCCGTGCTGCCAGAACCCTTTGCCATGGAAGTTGTCAATCGCATGTTGCGCATGGAGACTGTGCAGAAAGAAATTCTGGACGATATAGAGCGCACGCTGCGCAGCGAGTTTATGACCAACCTGGCGCGCACCAACAAGCGCGATCCGCATGAATCGATGGCGGAGATTTTCAACAACCTCGATCGCAGCAGCGAAGCCAAATTCATGACCGCACTGGAGGAACGCAACAAAGAAAGCGCCGACAAAATAAAAAGTTTGATGTTCACCTTTGAAGACATTGGCAAGATCAATGATCAAGGCATTCAGGCCATTCTGCGCGTGGCCGATAAAGCCAAGCTGCCCGTGGCCCTGAAAGGTGCAAACGAAACAATGCGCGGCCTGTTTACACGCAACATGTCAGAGCGCGCGAGCAAACTGCTGATGGAAGATATTGCCTCGCTTGGCCCCATTCGCGTGCGCGATGTGGAGGAGGCCCAATCACACCTGGCTCAGATCGCGAAAGATTTGCAGGCGAAAGGTGAAATTACAGTGGCGAAAGATAATCAACAAGAAGAAATGGTTTACTGATGATGACGCAGAACGATCCTTCCGTACGCAAATTCAATTTTGGCCGCTCGTTCGATGCCTCGGCCATGGCGGCCGAAACACAAAAGGCCAAGCCGCCCACGTTCACCCAGCAGCAGCTGGATGATGCCAAAAGCGCGGGCTATGCCGAAGGGTTGGCGGCCGGACAAAAAGTGGCGGAAGAAAATATTTCAGCTTTGCTGAAAAAACTTCATGATCAATTCAAACAGGCGTTTGAGCAACAGGTTCAAGGACAATCGCGCCACGACCAAACCGCCAGCGAACTTGCCCTGCAGCTGATGCGCAAGCTGCTGCCCGCGTATGAAGCCGAATTTGGCCTGACCGAAATTTCGTTTCTTATTCAAGAAACGCTGCAGGAACTTTCTCAGGAGCCGCGCCTCGTTGTGCGCGTGGCCGATAGCATGTTCGATGCGGTGAATGAACGGCTGGCGAAATTGACCGAGCGCGCGGCCTTTGCCGGAAAAATTATTCTGCTGGCTGAAAATGCCATGGGCCCCAGCGATGTGAAAATTGAATGGGCCGATGGCGGATTAGAGCGCGACATGGCCGCGCTTGTGCAATCTCTTGAAGCCGCGCTGATCAAGGCGCGCGCGAAGCTGGATGATCGGCCCATTGGTTCATCACAACCGGCCGAACAACAACAGCAACCCACAACCTCACTGACCACTTAGGAGCCCACCATGTCTGATTCTGACTCGCTGACACTTTCCGAACTTGAATCGGATAAAGGAAAAGATACCCCTCCGCCCCAGGCCACGCTGGAAGATTTGGGCGCTGTTTACAGCATTCCTGTTCAGGTCTCTGCCGTGCTTGGCCGCGCTGAAATGCCTGTCAGTCACTTGCTTAAACTGGGGCGCGGCGCGGTGATTGAGCTTGATCGCAAAGTGGGCGAAGCGGTTGATATTTACGTGAACAACAGGCTGGTGGCGCGCGGCGAAGTGGTGGTGGTGGAAGATCGTTTGGGCATCACCATGACAGAAATCATCAAGGCGGAGTAGAGCGATGCGCTTACTAATTATCGGTCAACTCTCTGGCTATATTACCGAAGCCGGCCGCATCGCGACACAAAAAGGCGCCAAGGTGGCGCATGTTGATACGGTGGAAGGCGGCTTGAATGCCATTCGCATGGGCCAGGGTGGCGATTTGGTGATGGTGGATGTGAAGCTGGATGTTTATCAGCTTGTCTCTCACCTTCAATCAGAACGCATTCATATTCCTGTGATTGCGTGCGGCATCGGCACCGATTCTGACGCCGCCGTGCGCGCCATTAAAGCGGGTGCCAAAGAATATCTGCCCCTGCCGCCTGATGCTGAATTAATCGCGGCGGTGCTGGCCGCGGTGGCCGAAGAAAACAACACCATTATTGCGAACGATCCTTCTATTCGGGCGGTCATCAGCCTGGCCGATAAAATTGCGGGCAGCGATGCCACCGTGTTGATGACGGGTGAAAACGGCACAGGGAAAGAGGTTTTGGCGCGCTATGTGCACAACAAAAGCAAACGCAAAAATGCCAACTTTGTTTCGGTTAACTGCGCTGCGATCCCTGATAATCTTTTAGAGTCAGAATTATTCGGCCACGAAAAAGGCGCCTTTACCGGTGCGGTGGCGCGGCGTGTGGGAAAATTTGAAGAAGCTAGCGGCGGCACCTTGCTGCTGGATGAAATTTCAGAGATGGATTTGCGCCTTCAAGCTAAATTGCTTCGCGCCATTCAAGAACGTGTGATCGATCGCGTAGGCGGCACACAGCCGGTGAAAGTCGATATTCGTATTATCGCCACCAGCAACCGCGATATGGAATCTGAAGTGAATGCCGGGAAATTTCGCGAAGATTTATATTTCAGGTTAAACGTCGTCAACCTTCATCTGCCGCCGCTGCGCCAACGCAAGGCCGATATTGTGCCGCTGGCCGATTTCTTTGGCAAAAAATATGCCGAAGCAAACGGCGTGCCGTACCGACCTCTCAGCGAACCTGCCAGAGCGATGCTGCAATCTCACCACTGGCGCGGCAACGTGCGCGAGCTTGAAAACACCATGCACCGCGCGGTTTTGCTGGCGCGCATGGCCGAGATTGAACCCGAAGCGATTGTGCTTTCTGGCACCCAACTTTCAACACCTGGCGGCGGCCCTGCGGCTTTGGCGGGCCAGCCGTGGGTGGGCAGAAAAGTGGAAGATGTCGAGCGCGATTTGATCCTCGATACGCTCAACCATTGTCTTGGCAATCGCACACATGCGGCCAACATTTTGGGCATTTCCATCCGCACGCTTCGCAACAAGCTGAAAACTTATTCCGATTCAGGCGTCACCATTCCGCCACCGCAGGAAGAGCGAGCCGAGGCATGATGCTGACGCCCCTTCACCGTTTCTAAAGGCAACCCATGGCCGACAACGCAGTGGCAACAACCGGGCAAAACGCAGCGCCCCCAACAGGCGGCACAGGAGCGGATATTGGCAATATGTTCATGCGCGGCGATGTGTGGATGGCGCTGGGCCTTCTTTTTATTTTGGGCGCCATGGTCATTCCGCTGCCCTCGTTTATTGTCGATCTTGGGCTGGCGCTATCCATCACTTTTGCTGTGATTGTTTTAATGACCGTGCTGTTCATCGACCGCCCGCTAGATTTCAGCGCTTTCCCCACCATTCTTCTTATCGCCACGCTTATTCGCCTCACGCTCAACATCTCAACCACGCGTCTTATTCTCTCTCATGGTCACGAGGGCGAGACGGCCGCAGGCGAGGTGGTGAAAGCCTTTGCCGGCTTTGTGATGAGCGGTGATTTTATCATCGGGGTCATTGTTTTTGCCATCCTTACCATCGTCAATTTTGTGGTGATCACCAAAGGTTCGGGCCGTATTGCCGAAGTGGCGGCGCGGTTCACACTCGATGCCATGCCCGGAAAACAAATGGCCATCGATGCTGATTTATCATCGGGGCTGATTGACGAAACAGAAGCCCGCCGCCGCCGCCGCGATCTGGAAGACGAAAGCAGCTTTTTTGGCGCCATGGATGGCGCGGCAAAATTTGTGCGCGGCGATGCGATTGCGGGCATCATCATCACTTTTATCAACATTGCGGGCGGCATTGCCATTGGCATTTTCAGACATGATATGGAAGTGTCGGCCGCGGCTGATAGCTATGTGCGCCTGACGGTGGGTGATGGTCTTGTCACCCAAATTCCGGCCCTTCTTGTGTCGGTGGCGGCTGGTTTACTTGTCTCCAAGGCGGGGGTTTCAGGGGGCGCTGAAAAAACCATGTTCAGGCAGCTTGGGAATTATCCCATGGCGCTTGGCCTCACTTCGGTTTTAATGATGACCATGGGCCTTGTGCCTGGCATGCCGCTTATTCCGTTTCTTATTCTTTCGGGTGGCACGGCCTATGCCGCGTTCACCATGCATCAGCAGCAGCAAACCACCAAACGGCAAGAGCACGCCGCCGCTGAAGCCGCCAAGGTTCAGGTTAAACCGGCCGAGGAATCGATTTCTAAAACGCTGGCCATGGATCACATCCGGCTTGAGCTTGGCTATGGCCTGCTGGCGCTTGTGAACAGCGATGCAGGACAAAAACTGACTGATCAGATTAAAGGTCTGCGCCGTCAAATGGCCAGCGATATGGGCTTTATTATGCCCGCCGTGCGCATTCAAGATAATTTACAGCTGCAGCCCAATGCCTATGTCATCTACATCAAAGAAATTGAAGCTGGCCGCGGCGAGGTGCGCCCCAACATGCTGATGGTGATGGACCCGCGCGGCGACACCATTACTCTGCCTGGCGAAAATACAGTCGAGCCTACCTTTGGTCTGCAGGCCATGTGGGTGTCGCCGCATTATCGGGAAGAAGCCAATTTCAAGGGATACACCGTGGTGGATCCGCCCACGGTGATGACAACACACCTAACCGAGGTGATTAAGGATAATATTCCTGAATTGATGACCTACAGCGAAACACAAAAACTTCTGGATGAAATGGGCAAGGAGCAGCAAAAGCTGGTCAGCGATGTTATTCCAAGCCAGATCACGGTCACTGGCCTGCAGCGCGTGCTGCAAAACCTTTTGGCCGAGCGTGTGTCTATTCGCGATCTTTCCAATATTCTTGAAGGTGTTGCCGAAGCCTCGGCCTTTACGCGCAACCTGACACTGATCACCGAGCATGTGCGCTCGCGCCTTGCGCGCCAAATTTCAGATGATCATACCAGCAGTGTGGGATATATCCCCATCCTCACACTTTCGCCGGAGTGGGAGCAAAACTTTGCAGAAAGCCTGGTGGGCCAGGGCGAAGATAAACAGCTGGCCATGCAGCCATCTCTGCTTCAATCGTTCATTCGCCATGTGCGCGAGGTGTATGAAAAACACGCCATGATGGGAGAAAACCCCGTGCTGGTCACAAGCCCCGCCATTCGGCCCTATGTCCGCTCGATTATCGAGCGTTTCAGGTCACAAACCGCTGTTCTTTCACAAAATGAAATTCATGCGAAAGCCAAAATTAAAACCTTGGGGATGATATAACATCATGCGACTAAAATCATTCCACGCCGGCACTCTTAGCGAAGCCATGAAAATGGTGCGCGAGGCGCTGGGCGACGATGCCATTATTGTGGCCACGCGCGATGATGAACAAGGCGGCGTGCGCGTGACCGCCGCGCTGGATGATGACGCAAAACCAGCCACCGAAACACCCGCCGCCGCCCCATCTGCCAAACAAACCGATGAAAACGTCATCGACCGACTGGCCAGCCACCTCTATCGCCACGGGGTCACCGCCGCACTTTCAGAAAAACTTTTGGCCACCGCCATGCACTATAGTGGCGATGATGCCTCTCTGGCGCTGGCCGCCGCGTGCGATGCGCACCTTAAATTCAAACCACTGTTTCAAACAGCCGATAGAAAACCCATTATTTTTGTGGGGCCGCCGGGGGCTGGCAAAACACTCAGCACCGCCAAAATTGCCACGCAGGCAAAAATTCAAAACAAACCTGTGTGCGTCATGACCACCGATACCATTCGCGCTGGCGGGGTTGAGCAACTTTCGTCTTTCACCAAACTTCTCAAGGTTCCTTTGCTGCAAATTGAAGATACCAACGCGCTGAAAGATGCGCTGAGCGTTCATCAGAACGATATGGTTATCATCGATACTGCCGGCCGCAACCCTTTTGATGCGGCCGATTTGCGTGAACTTAAATCAATCCTGGGCACGGCGGCGCTGACCATCACCATGGTGCTTCCCGCATCGTATGATACACAAGATGGCGCCGAAATCGCCGCCATTTTCAAAGAGCTTGGCGCTGGCAGCCTCCTCATCACGCGGGTCGATATGGCGCGTCGTCTCGGCAGCATGCTCAACATCTGTCATCTTGCGGGCATTCCGCTTGCCGCGCTCAGCCGCTCATCCAACGTCACCGAACCGCTTGAAATTCTCAACCCCGTTCTTCTGGCGAAACTTCTTTTATCGCCACCCCTTTTGCCCCACCACAACACCATGCGCGAAGCAAAGCGAGCCTGACCATGACCGAACCCGCCGCCCAAACGTCTCACCTTGTGCTGCCAGCGCCCAACATTTTGGCCGTGGCCAGCGGCAAGGGCGGCGTGGGCAAAACATGGTTTTCTATCACACTCGCGCAAGCCTTGGTTCAGCAAGGGCAGCGCGTGTTGTTGTTCGATGGCGATTTTGGTCTGGCCAATGTCGATCTTCAGTTAGGCCTCACCCCCAAACATGATCTGGGTGATGTAATGGACGAAAAAATGACACTGCGTCAGGTTGTGCAGCGCCACACCGAAACGGGTATCGATATTATTGCGGGGCGTTCAGGTTCTGGTGCGCTGGCGAACATGCCGCTGCCGCGTGTGAATGATATTCGCGATCAACTCACAATTCTTGCCGGCGATTATGACCGCGTGATTATCGATATCGGCGCCGGCGTCGATCGCCTCAACCTCCACCTCGCCGCACTGGCCAAAACATTGCTGATTGTGGTGACCGATGAACAAACAAGCTGGATGGATGGTTACGCCTTCATCAAAAAAACGTGGCAAACATCGCCCAAGGCTGATGTGCGGGTGGTGGTCAACATGTCTTCCAGCGTGGCAGAGGGTGAAAAAAGTTATCAGCCTATCAAGCTGACGGCCGAACGCTCGCTGGGGCGCGCACCGCAGCTGGCCGGCATCATTCGGCGCGATGTGAAAGTCAGCGCGGCCATTAAATCTCAAACATCACTGCTGACGCGCTATCCCAACACTGACGCCGCGCACGATGTGCTGGCGCTGGCCAAAACGCTGTGAGTGGTGGCGAAATTCCTCCTCTCACGCTCGCCAGTCTATTATCGGGCGGCACGCATCCTTCGCTGCCCCAAAACGCCTTAACCACCCTGGCGGTGCAAATTTTATCGCGGCCGCCGCACATCACCATTCCTGACAACGGTTTGCTGCTGCAGGGGAAAATTTTTCTTCAACCGCCCACGCAAAATCCTTATGCAACACAGCTGATTTTTGAAACACCACAGGGGAAATTTTCTTTGTCTGCGTCGCTGCCCTTACACGATTTACAGCAAAAACTTTCTCTCTCGTCATCGCTGGCCAGTCCGCAAATTTCTGCCTCGCTGCGGCTTTTTTCGTCATCCTCGGCGCAAGTTTCGTTGATGATTGGCACACCCACCACCACAAAAACAACACCCGCAACAACGGCACAAAAAGATTCACAAAAAATCGGTCTCGCGCTCACGCCTCTGCCATCGGGGCTGGCTGGCGCGACAACACTGCCAACGGCCAAAGATGATGGCCGCCCCCCATGGAACAACACGCTGCAGCAACTTAAAAATATCGTCGCACCACTGATGGATAAAATATCAGGTGCGATGACACCGCCTGGCACATCGGTGCCGCACATTTCTTCCACGCCATCCAAAGAAGGATTAGCCAATCCCGCGGGCCAAGCCGCCATCAACGTCTCGCTTGAAAGTCTTGCGTCTGCGGTAAAAACCGTGGGCGATAAGGCAGGCCCGCGCCTGCTTGTGGCGCAGGTGATTGGCCACACAGCCCAGCAATACAGCATCATCCAAATCGCCGATAAAGCGTTTACAGCACCCGCTTTTCTGCCCCTGCATTCAAAATACACTGTCGTGGCCGAGGTTGGCCATCAAAATCTGTTACAACAATCGCTGTCTGGCAACACAACGCCTGTGCAATTTCATGAAAAACTTTCCGATCTTCACGCCACACTCGCCTCGCTTCAACTTCCTGCCGATGTGCCCACAAAAATTTCTTGGCCGCAGGCGAAAGAACCATCAACACTCGTCATGTGGCTTGCGGGTTTGCGCAAGTTTGATCAATCGCACGATCGGCTTCAACAGTTGATGAATGATTTTCCGCAACTTCGCGGCAACGTGGCCGATATCCTGGCCGAAGTGAACAAACACATCACCCCTGCGCGCGATCATCAGAACGATCTGTGGCGACATTATCAGCTGCCCCTGAACGATGCGGGCTATGCCGGCCCTATGCACCTTTATGTTCACCGCGATCATGAACGCCACAATTTTGACCCTGTGCAGAACAAAAAGGAATCTCAAACTCGTTTTATCGTCGATGCGCAGTTTACAAACATGGGCGCTGTGCAGATCGAGGGGCTGGTGCGTCCCTCGATACTCGATGTGATCTTGCGAAGCGAAAAAACGCTGCCGCCCCCCCTGTGCGAGAGTATTCAGGCCGCCTATCAAACCGCCCTGATGGCCATCAACTACGCGGGCGAACTGTCATTTCAGGCCGGCCACGATCGTTTTTACAGGCTGACCGCCGAAAACCCCATGAATGGCGCCCTTTAGGGCAGATTTCATTTGCTTACAGCCCGCGCTTCCGCTACTTGTGGCGCATGAATCTTCGCAATATCGCCATTATCGCCCACGTTGACCACGGCAAAACCACACTGGTTGATGCCATGCTGCGCCAGGGCGGCGTGTTTAGGGCCAACCAACAAGTGGCCGAACGCGCCATGGATAGCAACGATTTAGAGCGCGAGCGCGGCATTACCATTCTGGCCAAATGCACCGGCGTGGCCTGGCACGATTATCGTATCAACATCGTCGATACGCCCGGCCACGCCGATTTTGGCGGCGAAGTTGAACGCATTTTGGGCATGGTCGATGGCGTGGTGCTGCTGGTGGATGCGGCCGAAGGCCCCCTGCCCCAAACAAAATTTGTGCTGTCCAAGGCTTTGCGCCTCGGCCTGCGCCCCATTGTTGTGATCAATAAAATCGACAGGCCCGATGCCGACCCCGATAAAGTTCACAACGACATTTTCGATTTGTTTGCCGCGCTTGATGCCAGCGAAAATCAGCTGGATTTCCCCACACTTTATGCCAGTGGCCGCCAAGGTTGGGCCATTGAAAAGCTGGGCGATGAGACAAAAGATTTATCCCCCCTGTTTAATCTTATTGTCCGCCACGTGCCCGCCCCCGTGGTTGATGCTGAAGCCCCCTTCACGCTTCTGGCCACTATTTTAGAAAGCAACCCATTCCTTGGGCGCATTTTAACAGGCCGCATTGCCAGCGGGCGCGCGCGCACCAACATGAACATTCGCGCCCTCGGCGGCGATGGTCAGGCCATTGAAACAGGGCGCATTACAAAACTTCTGGCCTTTCGCGGGTTAGAGCGGGTGCCGGTCGATGAAGCGCAGGCGGGCGATATTGTAGCCATTGCGGGCCTGACCAAAGCCACCGTGGCCGACACCATTGCCGATGTGGCCGTCACAGAACCACTGAAGGCTCAACCGGTTGATCCGCCCACCATCGCCATGACCTTCTCTGTCAACGACAGCCCGCTGGCCGGCACCGAGGGCGATAAAGTCACCAGCCGCGTTATTCGTGATCGCTTGCTGCGCGAGGCGGAAGGCAACATCGCCATTCGCATCACCGAAAGTGGCGATAAAGACGCGTTTGAAGTGGCCGGTCGCGGCGAACTTCAGTTGGGCATTCTCATCGAAACCATGCGCCGCGAGGGGTATGAACTTTCCATCAGCCGCCCGCGCGTGTTGTATAAGCACGATGACACGGGCCAGCGGTTGGAACCGATTGAAGAAGTGATCATCGATGTTGATGAAGCTTACAGCGGCACCGTTGTGAACAACATGAACGAACGCAAGGCCGAGTTGGTCGATATGCGTCCCAGCGGCGGCGGTAAACAGCGGCTTGTTTTTTATGCACCATCGCGCGGGCTTATTGGCTATCACAGTCAATTTTTGTCAGAAACGCGCGGCACAGGGTTGATGAACCGGCTGTTTCATGGTTACGCCCCTTACAAAGGCAACGTGGCGGGGCGTCGCACGGGTGCGCTGATTTCCAATGGCGCGGGCGAGGCTGTGGCCTATGCCATGTGGAAGCTGGAGGAGCGCGGGCCGATGCTGATTGAGCCTGGCGTGAAAATTTATGCCGGCATGATTATTGGCGAACATGCCAAAGGCAATGATTTGGAAGTGAACATTTTGGAAGGAAAAAAACTGACCAACGTGCGCGCCTCAGGTAAGGATGAGGCCGTGCGCCTGACCCCGCCCCTGATCATGACGCTTGAGAAGGCGCTGGCCTATATCGAGGATGACGAGCTGGTGGAAGTCACCCCCCAAAGCATCCGCCTGCGCAAGCGCTATCTCGATTCTAACGAGCGCAAACGCATGGCCAAAAAGGCTGAAAGTGCGTAACGCTTTGGTATCATTAATGTTTCTGCCTTGATTAATTTTTAGTTATTTTTTGCTACGCTTCTCCAAGAGCTAACCTTGGATACGCACGACAACACCCCCTTGCCGCCAGCCTTGGGCAATATTGCAGCAGCTCTACCCCAAGCAATCAGCGAAACTGATGCCGTGATATCTCGTTTCTTTCCTCATCCATCACTCAACATTTCTATTAAAGACACACCAGCACGCGCCATTGCCAAAACACTTCTTGCGCAGCCTTCAGGGGCCATGGGGGCCGGGCAAACACTTTTTTTGATGGAACTTAAAGGTGTTAGCATGCTCGCGGCCAAGCAAAATAAAAAACTCAGCTTGCCTCTGCAACAGCAGAAAGGAATTGATGTTGGCGCAAAAATTATCAATCACTACTTACAATTTCTACCGGGGCATCATCATCAAATCACGAACGCACAAATCAAAGAATATCATGAGACAGCAGCTTTAGAAATCAGAGAGCAGTTTTTAAGAGAAGCCCGCGCCCAACTCCCTGAAGACAATAAAGTCACTGATGCTGTGTATCAGAAGCTTAAAAGGGCACTCGAGTCAGGCGACCACCAACTTGTCCAAAGAGCCGTCAACACATCGTTATTTGATCATATGAAACATGAAATTTCAAAACAAATTCCCAAAGGGACAGCCGCCACTGTGGGGGGAGCTTTGGCCAAGCAATCTGATCGCATCGCTGATGAAGCCGTCAAAGTTATTCAAGAAAAAACAGGCGTTAAAATAAGTGGCGCGAGCGTAGATGCCATTATGTGGCCAGAAGTTATGCGGCGCACAGGCGGAAAAATCACCCCAACACCAGAATTTCAATCAACAGCAAGATCACAAATCATTGATCAATTAAAACAAGATTTTCGCACTGCTGTCCATCAATCACCGCCCCTTAAAAAATTTCTTCAAAAAGATGTTGGCACGCTATCCTTTCAGCAACTCATCACACTGCGCACCGATGCCGAAGGCATCACCAGTCTGGCCACGGGCCAGGGCCCGCTGTTTGATAAAACGGGGGCGACAAAGGGTTATCTAGCCCGCATCGATAAGGCTTTTCAGGATAAACTTCAGCAAAAAATCACGGCGGCTTCTAATACGTTATGCCTTATTCAGAAGCAGGCTTTTTCAGAAACGGGCACACATTGCACCATCCTGCCGCACACAAAACCAACAACGCTGAAAGCAGGCGGTAAACCATTTGGCCCAAAAAAATTTCCCAACAAAAAACAGCTGCCCGATGGTCAGTCATCAATGATGGCGCTGTCTCAAGAACGATAAAAAACCCGGGCCGCTTTCGCAACCCGGGTTAGAGAACTGAAGCAACCTTATTTCAAGGTGACTTTGGCGCCAACGGCTTCTAAAGCTTTTTTGGCTTTTTCGGCATCGGCTTTCGACATCGCTTCCTTCACGGTTTTGGGCGCGCCTTCCACCAGGTCTTTGGCTTCTTTCAGGCCAAGCCCTGTGATGGCTCGCACTTCCTTGATCACGTCGATTTTCTTATCGCCCGCGTTATCAAGAACAAGCGTGAATTCGGTTTGCTCTTCAGCGGCGGCGGCGGCACCACCACCCGCGGCAGCGCCCGCCACTGCGGCCACAGCCACAGGAGCCGCCGCACTGACGCCCCATTTTTCTTCCAGCATTTTGCTGAGTTCGGCCGCTTCCAGCACGGTCAGTGTGCTAAGATCTTCGGCAATTTTTTCCAACTTAGACATGTTTGTTCTCCTTTTGTGTGACAATAATTAGCGTTATTCCTGACGCCCTCTGGCCGCCATCACACGCGCCAGCTGACCTGCGGGTTCTTTGAGAAGAACAGCAAGGCGTGTGGCAGGTGTTTGAAGCAGACCCAGAAAACTGGCGCGTATTTCGGGCAAACTGGGCAATGTGGCAAGATTTTTGACGCTTTGAGCATCTAAAATCTGACCATCCATGGCGCCGCCAACAATTTTCACCTTGTCGTTTGTTTTGGCAAACTCGGCAATTACTTTGGCGGGCGCAATGGCATCTGACGAAAACGCCAGCGCCGTTTGACCCTTCAGGAAGTTGGCAATTCCGGCAAACTTTGTGCCTTCAATGGCGCGTTTGGCCAAGGTGTTTTTAATCACCTTCAGCGTCACGTTACCGGCACGTGTTTTCACACGGAATGTGCGCGTTTCATCGGCAGAAAGGCCCGAAGCCTGCACAACCACCACGGTGGTTGCACGGTTCATGCTTTCCTGCAAATCGCTAATCGCTGCCGCTTTGGCTGCGCGATCCATGCGCTTCTCCCTTACTTATGCAAATGTCGCAGAGTTTGGCACCACGCCGCCCTTTCCTGCCGCATTCGCGGTTTGGGTTGCTTTCACAACCCCCTGCCCCGCGAGCGACCGGATAAGGCCTTTGGCCTTTTTTATCCTCTCACCCCCGTCTGCGTCAGATGTTTAATCGTACTGGCTTGCAGCACGACCTGACGGTCTTGGACAGGCATCAGGGAAAAATCCCACATGTGGGAAATTTCCCCAATAAACTAATACTCTGTCGCTTGGCGACAGAGAAAACCTATTACGCCGCTTGCGCGGTGTTCACATCAACCTTCACGCCTGGCCCCATGGTGCTGGAGAGGGTGATTTTGTTGATGTATGTCCCTTTCACGGCGGCAGGCTTGGCTTTGGCCACGGCATCGACAAAGGCACGCACGTTCTGCGCCAGCTGATCAGCCGTGAAGCTGATTTTGCCAATACCCGCGTGCACAATGCCCGCTTTTTCCACACGAAACTCAACCGAACCCGCCTTGGCCGCCTTCACCGCATCGGCCACGTTCGGGGTGACTGTGCCCAGTTTGGGGTTGGGCATCAGGCCGCGTGGGCCTAGAACCTTACCCAGTTTGCCCACCACGCCCATCATATCGGGGCTGGCGATGACGCGATCAAACTCCTGCCATCCACCTTCAATTTTTTGGGCCAGATCATCGCCACCCGCGGCATCGGCGCCGGCCTTCAGCGCAGCTTCGGCCTTTTCGGGCTTGCAGAACACAATCACGCGCACGCTTTTGCCTGTGCCCGCGGGCAACTGCACCATGCCGCGCACGTTTTGATCAGAGTGTTTGGGGTCCACACCCAAATTCATAGAAATATTCAGCGTTTCATCAAACTTGCGGCCTGCGTCCTGGCTCATTTTCTGAACAAGTTGCACGGCTTCTGTCAACACATAGGCCTTGCTGCGATCAACCTGAGGCGCCACTTTGCGGTATTTTTTTCCGCCGATAATTTGTTCTTTTTTCATGGCTTACTCCACCACCTCAATGCCCATCGACCGCGCCGAACCCACAATCATTTCCATGGCGGCATCTTCATCGTTGGCGTTCATATCGTTGAATTTTGCTTTTGCAATTTCACGCACCTGCGCTTTCGTAATCTTCCCTGCCACGTGCGTGCCCGGCGTTTTCGAGCCGCTTTCAAGCTTGGCGGCCTTCTTCACAAAATACGAAACCGGCGGCGCTTTGGTCACAAAGGTAAAACTGCGATCAGAAAAGGCCGTGATGATGACCGGAATAGGCACGCCTTTTTCCATGCTCTGCGTCTTGGCGTTAAACTGCTTGCAGAATTCCATAATGTTCAAGCCGCGTTGACCCAAGGCAGGGCCGATGGGCGGCGATGGATTGGCAGCGCCCGCAGGCACCTGAAGTTTAATAAAACCAATGGCTTCTTTGGCCATGATATCCTCCCACAGCACCGGGGCGTTATTTCAGCGGATCCAGCGCGTTCGGCCACAACCCAGGCCAACAATTGGGTGCCGTAGTGCGGCGGGCCAGCGGCCAAACCTTCTACAGCGGTTGCCCCGTTATAATGCGTGCTTTGTCTCCTGTCCAGTCCTTCTTTGCTTGCACCCTGCGCATCCGCTGAAAAAGTCGTCATGCCGGCGCAAGCCGGCATCTAAGGCGGCAAAAACAAACCCAGCAGTTTCTTGGATGACCTGAGATTCCGGCCTTCGCCGGCATGGCGATGTTAAGAAATCAATGCCCACTTTTATCAACCTTGATCGAGCCACCCCGGCATCCTGTCCAGCCCTATTAACGCATCCACCGTCTGACGGGGGCGGATGATGGCCCAGTCACCCCCTTTGACCATCACCTCTGGCACCAGCGGACGAGTGTTATAGGTGCCCGCCATTACCGCGCCATAGGCGCCAGCCGACATCACCGCCAGAAAATCGCCCGCCTGCACGTCTGGCATCATTCTGTCTTGCGCCAAAAAATCGCCCGTTTCGCACACAGGCCCCACCACATCGGCCAGATTTTTTTGCGCGGCATCATTCTTCATCACGGGCCAAATTTCATGATACGCTTCATACAACGTGGGGCGGATCAAATCATTCATCGCCGCATCAACAATGATAAAATTTTTGTGCGCCGTTTTTTTAATATACATCACTTGCGTAACCAGCACACCCGCATTCGCCACAATCGCGCGCCCTGGCTCAACAATCATTGTGCAGCCAAGATCGCCAAAATATTCGTGCACCAGTTTTCCTAAATCAGCCGGCTGGGGCGTGTTGGCCGTCGCATTTTCATAAGGCGCATGCAGTTCCTCATACGGCACGCCAAGGCCGCCACCCAGGTCGATATATGTCAGCTGATGCCCATCAGCCCGCAAGGCCAACACAAAATCGCGCAAGCGTTGATAAGCCGCACGAAAAGGATCGAGGCTTAAAATCTGACTGCCAATGTGCATATCCACACCAACAATTTTTATATTTTTCATGCTGGCGGCATGCGCATAAATTTTTTTGGCATCAGTCAGGGGGATGCCAAATTTTGTGTCTGCTTTTCCGGTATTAATTTTTTCACTAAAGCTTTCTGAATCCACATCCGGGTTCACGCGCAGGGCAATGGGGGCAGAAACGCCCATGGATTCGGCCACCGTGTTGATGGCGTGCAACTCAGGTTCCGACTCCACATTAAATTGCAGAATGCCTGCCTTCAATGCTTGCGCAATTTCATAGGGCGTTTTGCCCACGCCAGAAAAAACAATTTTGTGCGCAGGGACGCCCGCCCGCAACGCCCGCGCCAACTCGCCCCCCGAAACAACATCGGCCCCGCTGCCCCATTGCGCCAGTGTGGCCAACACCGCCTGATTAGAATTGGCCTTCATTGAATAACACACCACATGCGGCAACGCGGCCAGTGATTGATCAATCACCTGATAATGCCTCACCAGCGTGGCGGTGCTATAGGCATAAAAAGGTGTGCCTACATCGGCCGCCAGTTGGGCTAAATTTGTTTGCTCGGCGCACAAAACATTGTGGTGATAGGAAAAATGATGCATGCCACCACATTAAACCAACACGCCGCGCCTGACTACTGCTTTTTTTTCTCATCCATCTTTCGATAAAAAGTTGATTTTGCCATGCCCAAATTGTCTGCCGCTTTTGTTACATTGCCTGCGCAATCTTCCAGTGTCAGTGCCATGGCTTCTTGCTCTATCTCATCCATTGTCTTGGGTGTGCCGTCATCTTTTCTCAGGGTGATGTGGCGTGTTTCGGCCACAGTGCGCACAGGCGCTTCGGTTGAAAAACCCTGTTGCAAATCTTGCAAAATGGCGGCGGTCAAAACATTCTGATCAGACAGCACAAGCGCACGACGCATCAGGTTTTCCAGCTCGCGTACGTTGCCGGGCCAGTGGTGAGCGCGCAAATAATGCTGCGCATCGGGTGATAATTTTTTTGTCGTGGCCATATCCAGCGCAGCGTAATGCGATAAAAAATGCTGCGCCATCATCGGCACATCATCGCCGCGCTCTCGCAAAGGGGGCAGCGTGATGGGCAGCACATTCAACCTGAAAAACAAATCTTCTCTCAAGGCACCTGCCGTCACTTCGTGGGCAAGGTTTTTATGCGTTGCGGCCAGAATGCGCACATTCACCTTCACCGGTCGCGCAGCCCCTACCGGCTCAATCTCTTTTTGTTGAAGAGCGCGCAAAATTTTTACCTGCGCATCGGCCGAAAGTTCGGCAATCTCATCAAGAAAAAGTGTGCCGCCTTCAGCCTCTCTAAACTTCCCCAGCGTGCGCTGAATGGCCCCCGTGAATGATCCTTTTTCATGACCGAACAACGTGCTCTCCACCAAATTAGCCGGAATAGCCCCGCAATTCACCGCAATAAACGGCGCGCCGGCGCGCCGCCCTTCTCCATGAATGGCGCGCGCAAACAATTCTTTCCCCGTTCCTGTCTCGCCCTGCAACAGCACGGGCGCTTCTGTCAGCGCGGCTTTTTTCCCAATCGCCACGGCCGTGCGTAAACCAGAATTGTGACCAATCAAATCGGCGAACGAAAGCGCGCCCGCCTGATCGCGCTTAATTTTCGCCAAATCATTCGCCATGCGCGCATAACGCAACGCATTCTCCAATGATAGCGACAGCACATCGGGGTTCAGCGGTTTGGGAATATAATCGGCCGCGCCCAATTTCATCGCTTGCACGGCATGCGACATATCATCACTCGCCGTCAGCACAAGCACCGGCAAACTAGAACGCAGATTTTTAATAGCGCTCAAGGCCTCTAATCCGTTCATGCGTGGCATGAACACATCTAAAATAACCGCAGCAATATCTTCGGGGTGCGATCGCTCAACCGCCGCTACCGCCTCATCATCATCGCTGGCTTCCACAACGTTGAAGCCCATTTTTTTTTGCAGAAGCACCTTCAGCATTTCCCGCTGCAATGGCTCATCCTCCGCGATTAAGATCGTTTCAGAACTCATGCGTATGATTATAAGAATAATAGTTCTAATAAATTCTCAATATCGAACTAATTTTCATTCACTGATGCGGTTAAATCATACAACCCATTGATCATCATCATTTCTAATTTTGGCACTCAATATGCAGTGTGATGATCAGAGAAAAAAAATGATTATCAATGATGAACATGCAGAAACCAAATTTCTCAAACTTCTGGAGAGGCCGGAAGACATTGCGAGATTAAGGCTTCTGACTATCACCGCCGCCAAGGCCAATAAAAATATCATCGCCCAAAATTTGATCAGTCAGGCGCACCAATCATTTCTAGAAAACGCGCAAGCGTTTTTATGCATCGATGGCGATGTTTTCATTACCTCAGAATCTCTTTCAGCGCGCGATGCGAAACGGCTGATTGATGCGCTGGTGGCTGAAAAAATTATTGCGCTGTCATCACGCCAAGAATTGATGGATATGGCCACAAACGTTACGCGCATTAAAAGCATCATGCTTCAAAAAGAAGATCATGAAAGAAAAAAAACAGAAGCCGCACAAAAAATTTCGGAAGAAAAAGAAAAACTGCAACGCCGCAAAGATATTCTAACATCCGCGCAGCATTTTGCTCAACATCAATCGTGCAGAGAGAGGCGCGCCGCGCACAGCAGGCCGCATGTGATGCTGATTGAAGATGATCATTTCTCTCGCCGTCTGGTTGAAAATATTATTCCAAAAACCATTCAGGTGCTCAGTCTCTCAACGGCCGAGCGCGCGATATCATCTTATCTGGCCACTGCGCCACATCTTTTGCTGCTCGATATCAACCTGCCCGATGTGACAGGTCATGAACTGTTGCAGGAAATTATCAAACTGGATGCGGAAGCGTGCATTGTCATGCTCAGCGGTAATGCCGACAAAGAAAATATCTCTCAAGCCATGAAACTGGGTGCCAAAGGTTTTATTGCCAAGCCATTTACGCGCGAAAAAATACTGCAATACCTGGAAAAATTTTCATTGATCAAAAAACAAGGAGAATAACATGCGCCTGATCACAGAAAACACTTATGATTATCTTCAGCCACTTCTTGTGTCGCTTGAGCGTGACCCTCTCAGCCTGTGTGGGTGGCAGGCTGTCAAAATTTCTGCGCCCAGCCAGCAAAACTTTCTGCTCAAAAATCTTTCGCAACTGCCTCAAATTTATGGCGCGCATGATGGCGATGTTGTCCGCTCGTGCGAGGGAGATATTCTGATCCTCAGTCGCGAGATGAAGCGCGCCGAGTTGGAGCAGATGTGCGCCTTTATTCTGCAGGAAAACGAGGCCACGCCACAATTTTTTGATGCTTATACCGATTGGCGGCAACTGCGAGCGTTTGTGGCCGATCTTGTGCTGCAATCACGTCGTCAAAGCTGTGGCCGTCCTTCTGTCATCACTCCTCCGGTGGGCATTTTTGGTGAAACGTCGGCCATGAAAGGCATTTTAGATGACGCACGAAAAAGAAGAAAGTGCCGCAGCCCGCTGCATGTTCTTGTTGTGGAGGATGACCCTTTAACGCGCCGCATTATCGCCAGTTGCCTGAAAGATGACCACGCCCTCATCACAGCCACCAACGCGCATGAAGCTGTGGCCAATTATCTGATCTACGCGCCCGATATTGTTTTTCTTGATATTGGTTTGCCCGATGTCGATGGTTTTGCAGCGCTGCACGAAATTGTGGCGAACGATCATGACGCTTATGTGGTCATGCTTAGCGCCAACAGTTATCTGGATAATGTCACGGCCGCACTCAACGCCGGCGCTTCTGGCTTTATTGGCAAGCCATTCAAAAGAGACCAACTGCTGCAATATATTGGCGATAGCGCCGCCCATCATCGCAAAACCTTGAATTAGAGGCGGCGATGAAACTCCTCAACCCAAAAAATCTCAAACATAAAAATCTGCTTACGCTGTCTATCATTCTTTCTCTTGTCGCCCTTCTAGCGTGGGCGGTGGGATATTGGGGATACAGCCTTGAGATGGTGAAAACGCACCAGGTGGCCATTGTGCTTCTTGTGGCTTTTGTGGCGGTGATTTTTGCCAAACTTGTGCATCAACAAAATTTGGCCAAACAAACACTGCGCATTGTCACGCTGCTGAAGACCGTGACAACGGCCGCCAACGAAGCCACCTCCATCACCACAGGGTTAGAGGAGAGCCTGAAAATTCTGTGTCAATTTGCGGGATGGCCCGTGGGACACGCTTATATTTATCAGGAAGAAAGCAAAAAACTGACAAGCTCTGGCGCGTGGTATATTCAAGACCCGAACAAATATCATCAGTTCCGCTGGGAGAGTGAGTGCCACACCTACACACCCGGCGTGGATTTTATCGGAGAATCTTACGCCGATTGCACCCCTCTATGGCTTTTAGATGTGAGCACGTCAAACGTCTATGCGCGCAAAAATTCAGCCATGGCGTGCGGGCTGCGCACCGCACTTGCCTTTCCCATTATGATTGGGAAAAAGCCCGTGGGCGTGATTGAATTTTATTCAACAAAAGCCGAGGTACCCGCGCAAGAACTGTTAAGCGCCATGGCCAATATTGGCCGGCAACTTGGCCAGGTGATTGAGCGCGGCCTGGCCTCGCGCAAGGCCATTCTTCTTGAAACTGTGCTGCAAAGCGTGAAAGATGGCGTGATCATTACCAACAATGATCTTGATCAGGGTGGGCCAGAAATTATTTACGTCAACAATGCTTTTACCGAAATTTCGGGTTATTCTCAGCACGAAATTATTGGAAAAACACCACGAATTTTGCAAGGGGCCGAAACAAATAAAAACACGCTGCACGAAATAAAACAGCGTCTGCGCCAGAAAATGCCGTTCAACGGCGAGTTGCTGAATTATTCAAAAGAAGGTCATCCTTACTGGCTGGGCATCAGCATTGTGCCCATTGTGGATGAAAGCGGTAGCGTGACACATTTTGCGGCGGTTGAGCGCGACATCACCCAGCAAAAACACGCGCAGGCCGAGTTAAATGACACACTGCAGCAATTGCGCATTGCCAACGAAAAGACAGAAAAGTATTCTCACGAACTTGAAATTTCTCTGAAACGGGCCGAAGAAGCCAACCGCGCCAAAAGTGATTTTCTTGCGAACATGAGCCACGAATTGCGCACGCCCATGAACGGGGTGTTGGGCATGACGCATTTGCTGGAAGATACCGCCCTCTCTGATGAGCAGAAAGAATATGTTAGCACCATTGGCGGCTCAGCCGAGACGTTGCTTGTGCTGCTGAATGATATTTTAGATATTTCAAAAATCGAAGCGGGCGCGCTGGAACTTGAAAAAATTCCCTTCGCGCTGCACCCAACGGTGCAACAAACAGTTGATTTGCTGCGGCCGCAGGCCATTAAAAAAGGCATTGATATTTTTCTGGATATCGATCGTCAGTTGCCGTCGCATATTTGGGGCGATCCTGGTCGCTTCAGGCAGATTATTACAAATTTGCTGGGCAATGCGGTCAAATTTACAGAAAATGGATATGTGGGCGTCACGTTAAACGCCAGTGGAAAAAATATACAAATGCTGGAAATTTCTGTGACCGATACCGGCATTGGCATTCCCAGAGACAAGCTGGATAAAATTTTTGATAAATTTTCGCAGGCCGATGCCAGCGTGACACGCAAATTTGGCGGCACGGGTCTTGGTCTGGCCATTACCAGGCAGTTAGTGCAGATGATGGGCGGCGGCATTCATGTGACAAGCACGGTGGGGCACGGCTCTAGCTTTGTGTGTCATATTCCCTATGCTGTGGCTGATGATGCTGATATTAAAAATTTTCATGATCAGCTTTTTTACATTGCGCCCACAGATAGGAAAAAAATAAAAATTGAAAACGCGAAAGCGTTATTGGTGGAAGATTATCCTGTTAATCAGATTTTTGCAGAAAAACTATTGAAAAAATTTGGCTTAACATCGATTGCGCTGGCTACAAACGGGAAAGAAGCCATCGAAAAATGCAAAGAAACGGCCTATGATGTTATTTTTATGGATTGTCAGATGCCAGAAGTTGATGGCTATCAAGCCACGCAAAAAATACGCGAAGAAGAAAAAAATCTTGGCCGGCATGTGCCCATCATCGCCATGACAGCGAATGCTATGGTGGGCGACAAAGAAAAATGCCTGAAAGCCGGCATGGATGATTATCTGACAAAACCACTGCGGGCTGATCATGTTCGCCGCGCGCTTTTGAATTTTTTTAAACTTTCGGGCAACAGCGTGGGCGAAAAAATATCGGCCAGCACGCCCGCAGAATTGCCCACCCATTCATCATGTCCCATCAACATGGAGCAACTGCGATTATTTACCGATGGCGATGTGCAGGAAGAGCAGCATCTTATTTCTCTGTTTCTTGAGCAGGCGTATGAAATTGTGTCTGTGCTGCAGCACGCGATGACGTATGATGATGCTTCGGCCTGGCAATCGGCCGCGCACAGATTGAAAGGCGCTTCGGGCAATCTGGGCGCCGAGAGCCTGCGAGAGGCGTGCTATGCCGCCGAGCAGAACCGCGATGCCACAAAGGCGCAAAAAGAAATGATGCTGAAAACCATTCAGGGCCTTATCGACAGCATTGCGGCGTACTTTAGGCAAAGCATTTCACACTAGCATTCGCCTATCAGAAAAAATCATGTACATTGGCGTGTGCCACAAAAAAAATCATCTCCTGTCCTCAAACATTCGGTCTCGCTGTCGGGGCACCGCACCAGCGTGAGTGTGGAAAAAGTTTTTTGGGATGCGCTGAACAGTATTGCGAAAAAAAACAACCAATCTCTCTCGCAACTGATTAATGAGATTGACAGTGGGCGCGAGGGAAACCTTTCCAGCGCCATCCGCGTTTATGTGGCAGAATATTTTTTGAAAAATTCTAAGATTTAGACTTCGCCAAAAATTTTTCCAGCCAGTGAATATCATAATCGCCGTTCAAAAAATCTTGCTGCGCGATGATGCGTTGGTGCAGCGCCAGTGTTGTATCAATCCCCCCCACCACAAATTCTTCAAGGCAGCGGCGCACGCGCAGCAAACATTCGTTGCGTGTGCGGCCATGCACAATCAACTTCGCGATCATGCTGTCATAGTGTGGCGGAATGCGATAACCATCATACAGCGCGCTATCAACCCGCACGCCAAGACCACCCGGCGCATGATAGCTCTTGATCACGCCCGGTGATGGCACAAATGTTTCAGGATTCTCAGCATTAATACGGCATTCAATGGCGTGGCCTTCAAACGTAATATCTTCCTGCTTATAAGGCAGCGGCAGGCCAGAAGCCACGCGAATTTGCTCACGCACCAAATCTATGCCTGTCACCATTTCGGTGATGGTGTGCTCAATCTGCAGGCGCGTGTTCATTTCAATAAAATAAAACTCACCATCCTGATACAAAAATTCCATGGTACCGGCGCTGCGATAGCCAAATTTTGTAGCGGCGCTGGCGGCGATGTTGCCAATGCGCGCGCGTTCCTCGGCGTTCAGGCCGGGCGATGGCGCCTCCTCCACCACTTTTTGGTGGCGGCGTTGAATGCTGCAATCGCGCTCGCCAAAATGCAGCACTGTTTTGCCATCCCCCAGCAGCTGCACTTCAATATGCCGCGGCTTTTCTAAATATTTTTCCATATACACGGTATCATCGCCAAACGCGGCCTTGGCTTCGCTGCGCGCAAGTTGATAGGCCTCGCGCAGGCTTGGTTCATCGCGGCCCACTTTCATGCCTTTGCCGCCGCCGCCGGCCGCCGCCTTAATCAGCGCAGGATAGCCAATATCGGCCGCGCAGGTGACAGCATCATCAACACTGGCCAGCGCGCCAGCAGACCCAGGCACCAGCGGCAGGCCCAATTCTTTCGCCTTCAATTTGGCGGCCACCTTATCGCCCATCACACGAATATGCTCGGGGTCGGGGCCAATCCACGTAAAGCCGTGCTGCTGCACCATTTCGGCAAAGCGCATGTTTTCAGACATAAACCCAATGCCGGGGTGGATGGCATCGGCCCCCGTAATGGCGGCCGCGGTAAGAATGGCCGGAATATTCAAATAACTTTCACGGGCCAGTGGCGGGCCAATGCACACGCTTTCATCGGCCAGGCGCACGTGCATGGCATCGGCATCGGCGGTAGAATGTACGGCCACCGTGCGAATGCCCATTTCGCGGCAGGCGCGATGAACACGAAGGGCAATTTCACCACGATTAGCGATAAGAATTTTTTCGAACATCACTCAGCCTTAGCCCAGCACCAGCAAGGTTTCGCCAAATTCGACCGGCTTGGTATCGGCCACCACAATTTTTTTAATCACGCCATCGCGCGGCGCCTTGATGGGGTTCATCACCTTCATGGCCTCAATAATCAGCAACGTATCGCCAGTCTTGACCGTGGCGCCGGTGCTGATAAACGGCTTGGCCCCCGGCTCTGGCGACAAATAAGCCGTACCCACCATGGGCGATTTAATAGTCTCTCCACCCGCATCCTCGGCGGCGGGGGCGGGAGTTGCCTGGGTGGCCGACTGAAACTGGGCCGGCTGTGCAACCGCCATGGCCGCAGGCGCCGCCACATAGGCCGCTTGGGGTTGGTGGCGCGTCAGGCGAATGCGCGCCTCACCCTCGGCATACTCAATTTCAGTCAGGCCCGTTTCATCCAATAACTTGGCCAGCTTGCGTACAGCGTCGGTATCGATGTTCAGTGTCGATGTCATGGTCTGCTTCAAAGGTTAAGAGCGCCACCGGGCCATGGCTTCCAGCGCGGCAAAGTAGCCATGCGAACCTAGCCCGCAAATGACTCCTTTGCAAACCGCCGAAAGTAAACTGTGATGACGAAAACTTTCACGCGCATAAATGTTTGAAAGATGCACCTCAATGGCCGGAACAGATATGCCCGAAAGCGCATCACGCAGCGCGACCGATGTATGGCTATAGCCCCCCGCGTTGATCATAAGACCTTCATACCTCCCATCGGCCCCATGCACAGCCTCAATCAAGGCGCCTTCATGGTTGCTTTGAAAGGTCTCCACCTTCATGGCCAGACGGGCACCGTGCGTAATGCAGCGCTCCATCAGCTGGTCATAGGTTTCATGACCATAAATATGCGGCTCGCGCTTGCCCAGCAGATTAAGATTGGGGCCATTGATAATAATAACGTTCATGGCGTTTTGGGCGTCGCGCTGGCCCTGATGCCGGCCAAAATTTCCTTAATCTGATCGGTACCCATGGCGCCAGGATAGGTTTTATCGCCAATGACAAACAGCGGTGTGCCGCGCCCGCCCAGAGATTCAGCCAGCTCGCGGCTTTTGTTGACATAGGCCACAACCGGTTCCGATTCCATATCCTGCTTCAACTTGTCCACATCCAAACCAACATCCTTAGCCAGTTTATTAATCTCCTCCTCAGTCAGGGGGAGTTTATGTTTCATAAAGGCCGTGTGCAGGGGTAAAAACTTTCCCTGCTTATGCGCGGCCACCGCAGCTTTGGCCGCCAGCAGTGAGTTGGGGCCAAGAATGGGGAATTGCTTATAAACATAGCGCAGGTTTTTATCCTCGGCCAAAACCTTTTCTGTCTCCTCGTGCGCGCGCTTGCAGAACCCGCACTGATAATCAAAAAATTCCACCACCGTCACATCGCCCTTGGGGTTGCCGGTCACCGGGGCTTCGGCATCCTCATAAATATCTTTCCAACGATCTTTGATCATGCCGGCGGCCTTGGCCTGATCTTCAGCCTCGCGCTTGGCTTGCAACGCCTCAATCGCTTTCGCCACAATATCGGGGTCTTTTTGCGTCAAAAGCTGGCGCACAATGGTTTCAACTTCGGCTTTTTGTTCGTCGCTCAGGGCTGCGGCCAATACCACAGCAGGTGTTAACACAAGAAACCCTAACAGAATCGCGATGCGCATGGTTGTCTCCCTTCTTTAACAAATCAGTTTTGATAGCCACCGTCAATCGCTGAAGGTGATTGAAGTTGTCGGCGACGCAACAAAAGCAGCCCCACCAAAAATATGTTGGCCACTATCATGGCAAAAGAATAAATACTGGTGGTGAGATTAAAATTAACAAGCGCGAGCAAAATAAACACATGCTTGATGCTCGATAAAAGATAAGGGATGCGGGGTTCACTCCACGGATTATTCCACGATTTTCGGCAGATCGGATAATAACACACGATATCGATGGCGGTGACCCACAGCACGGCATACAGCGGATCATGCGCCAGCAGCCAAAACGGAATACCCAGCGATGCCGCGCCCACCACCACCCAATCAACCGGTTTAATATCGCGCGTGCCGCGCCACAGCGCCAGGCCAACATACACCACACACATCAAAAAATTGACCGCATAAATCCAAATGCTGGGGCCGGCTTCTTCGGCAATCTGGCTGGCGAAAATAATACCGCCGATCACCGCCCACGGCAGCTGCGAGGCGATGTGCGGGCGTGTGCGACCATAGGCCACGCTGTGAACGTATAAAGCATCGCCTGTCAGCCGCGCGATTGTACCCAAAATGCCGGCGATGGGTGTAAAATCCATCAATTTTTCTCGATGACTTTTTCAACAGCCAGGCGTAAATCGCTGGCCTTCAACCACAGGGGATGATCTTTGGGCAATTGCTCCAGCGCGCGCTTGACCAGCGGCAAGGCAACCTTGGCATCGCCTTTGCTCATCGCCTCCTCGGCCAGCGCATAGGCAACCAATCCGGCTGAATTTTTTTCTTTGCCCAGCTCGCCCAAGCGCCCCCACCCCGTGGCCAGAAGACGCCAGCTTTCAGGCTCGCGCGGTTCTTTTTGCAAGGCTGTTTGAATTTGGGTCAACGCCAGCGGAATCTGGTTATCATCTCTGCTTTCCAGCAACGCGCGCGCATAGGCGATATTAATCAGCGGTGCCTGGGGCAAAAGTTTGATGGCTTTGGCATAGGCGGCGGCGGCGTCACGCGGTTTTGAGTTTTCCAGCAAAATCTGCCCCCGCAACTCATACAAATAGGGGTTGGTGGTTTCTGTTTTTTCCAGTTCATCCAAAATGGCCAGCGCGCGCGGCATGTTGTTTGTGCGATATAACGCAATGGCGCGGGCATAGCGTGCGGCCCAGCGGCTGTCATGATCGGTATAGCGCAGCAACGCCTGCTCAGGCTGCAAAAACCCCACCAGCTTGGCCTGAATGCGGGCCAATAAAGTTTTCCATTCATGCGGCAGGGGCTGATTGCGCAGGGGGGAATCCATCACATGCGTTTGCACGGTATCCACGCGATCGAGTGTAATGGGGTGGGTGCGCACCCATTCGCTTTGACGGTCATAGGGCAGCAGTTCTTGCGATGCCAATTTTTGTAAAAATTCGCCAAGACCTGACGGGTTGATGCTGGCCCTGTTTAAGTATTCCAGCGCTGCCGCATCTGCGCTGCCTTCTTGCGCGCGCGAGTGTGTAAAAAAAGTGCGCCGCGCGGTGTCTTGCGTGCCGCCCAGCACAAACAATCCAGCTTCAGGCGATCCGGCCGCCACGCCGGCCGCCACCGCCGCCAGAGTGCCCAAAATGGTTTGCACGCCGGCATATTTGGCAGCCTCGCGCCCGCGCACCAAATGCCCGCCTGCAATGTGGCCCAGCTCGTGCGCGATCACGCCAATCAGCTGGCCTGGATGTTCCGCTTGCTGAATAAGCCCCGTGTTCAGAAAAATATTCATCCCCCCCGCCACAAAAGCGTTGAGATCAGAATTTTGGATCAAGATAAAACGAATATCTTCGGGCTTGTGTCCGGCGGCGCGAATAACGGGCGTGGCCAGCTGGCGCAGCCCCATCTCAATTTCGGTGTCGCGAATAATGCGCATCTCGCCCAATTGCGCGCGGGCCAAAGGGGCCGCGCCCCCCACCACCAGCATCATCAGCAGAAACGCCACAAAGATTCTCATGCCCGTCATCATGGCACACGATTGTGGCAAAAACTATTCTCCACTACCTGTCAGCCGCTGCCACCAGCCTGCTTTGGGTTTAGCGGGCGGAGGGTTCACCACCTCGTGCTGCGCGGCGGGACGCTCTGTCACCTGCTCGCGTGGCGGCTCAACATAAAGCGGCACCACAGGGCTTGTGCGCGGCGACGGCGGTTGCGCGGCGGCCCCCGACACGTTCTGATCAACCGATAGCGGCTGCGCCCTGCCCTCACCACCACCTTGAAAACCATCGCGGCGGCGATGGTCGCCACCCTCAAAACGATCACGTCCGCCACCACCACCCTGACGGCGACGCCCACCCCTGCGACCACGACGACGGCGACCACGATCATCGTCATTCTCATTCGCGGAAGCCTGCTGGGGCTGATAATCAGCGCCATTGCCAATATTATTGGCCGCATCGCTGTTAAAATTATTCACCAACGTCACCTCGCCGCCTGGCGCGTGCGCGCCATCAACGGGTTGTAACGGATCGGCCGCCGCATCTTGCGCATAGTTTGTCTGGCGCTGCTGATAGCCGCCACCGCCACCACCGCCGCGCCCATGACGACGACGCCCGCCGCGATCGCGTCCGCCGCGCCTGTTTTCCTCACGCCCATAGGATGATTGTTGGGCCTCAGCGCTCGCCTCTGGCATCGCCTCGGCGGTGTTGTCATGCGAAGAATGATCAGACGCATGGTCATGATGATCGTACTGATGGCGATAATTCTCGCTCGTCTCTCCGCCACGGCCGCGCTGGCGATTAATCACAAAATCTTGCACTTCGGCTTCTACAAACTCAACCGTCAAGCCATAACGACGTTCAATCTCGCCAATGGCATGACGCTTGTTGTTCAACAGATACAGCGCCACCTTAGATGGCATTTGCACCGTGATATCACCCGAACCACGACGCAACCCTTCATCTTCCAGCGCGCGCAGAATGCCAAGGGCCGATGATTCAGCCGCCCGCACATAGCCGCTGCCGGCACACGCGGGGCATTTTTCAAAATGTGTTTCAATCAGGCTGGGGCGCAACCGCTGACGCGATAACTCTAGCAACCCAAACTGCGAAATGCGCCCAATTTGCACGCGGGCGCGATCAATGCGCATGGCTTCGCGAAAACGACGCTCGACATTATAATTGTTGCGGCTGTCTTCCATGTCGATGAAATCGATCACAATCAGACCTGCCAGATCGCGCAAACGCAGTTGCCGCGCCACTTCGCCCGCAGCCTCCAGGTTGGTGCGATAGGCCGTTTCTTCAATATGGCGTTCGCGGGTCGAACGACCACTGTTCACGTCAATGGCCACCAAAGCTTCGGTGGTGTTGATGACGATATATCCGCCCGAGCGCAGCTGCACCGTATTGCTGTGCAGATTATCAATCTGGCGCTCCACCCCAAAGCGGCTGAAAATGGGCACAGGCTCGGTATAGGGTTTGATTTTGCCCACTTCTTCGGGCACCAGCGTTGCCATATAGTCGCGGGCGATTTTATAACCCTCGTCCCCCGCCACCAGAATTTCCTGGGTGTCGCTGGTATAAAAATCGCGCAGCGCACGCTTGATCAGATTGGCTTCTTCATAAATCAGCGCCGGCGCGTTCGATTGTAATGTCTGTTCGCGCGTGTTGTTCCACAGGCGTAGCAGAAAATCGAGATCGCGCTGAATTTCTGGCGCGGTCTGATCCATGCCAGCGGTACGCAAAATCACGCCCATGCCTTCGGGCACTTCCAGCTGATCCAGCAGCTCGCGCATGCGGCGGCGTTCATCAAAATCAGTAATCTTTCGGCTGACCCCGCCCTGATGCAGGGTATTGGGCATCAGCACGCAATAACGGCCAGCCAGCGATAAATAAGTGGTCAGCGCCGCCCCTTTGGTGCCGCGTTCTTCCTTCACCACCTGAATCAGCATCACCATGCCGCGCTTGATGACTTCCTGAATTTTATAGCGGGGGCGATATTGCCGTGGCGGGCGCGCTTCTTGCGGTTGGGCGGCCTGCGGCTGGGCTGGCATGTCGGGCATGGGGGCCACCGGCATGGGCGCTGGCTGGCCAAAATTGGTGACGGGGCCCTGGTTAGCAAAATCGGGCAGCAAATCGCTCAGCGCGCCCGAACCTGGCGCTGTCGTTTGCCACGGGTCAAAGGCCGGGGGGGCCTGCATAGGGGCATGCACGGGGGCAACAGGGACGGGCTGAACCTGAACCTGGGGTGATCCATCAGCAATCGGCGCCACCTCGCCCGGTTCATCCATATTTTGTTCGGCGGCTAGTTCGGCGGCATCGGCCTGATACTCGGCCATTTCGGCGGCATCCATGCCTTCGTCAGAACCTTGATCCTGATCATCATCCAGCATGGGCGGGCGATCGCCCACGGGGATGCGAAAATAATCAGGGTGAATTTCGGTAAAGGGCAGAAAACCGTGGCGGTTGCCCCCAAAATCGACAAATGCGGCCTGAAGCGAGGGCTCAACCCGCATCACCTTGGCCAGATAAATATTGCCTTTCAGCGTGCGGCGGCTGGCCACTTCAACATCCAGATTTTCCAGATACTGGCCATCCAGCGTCGCAACACGAGTCTCCTCCGACTGCACGGCGTCGATAAGCATACGATTCATGGGGTTACCTTTCTGGCTTGCCGTCGCGGTGTTTGACTGCCGCGCCAAGGAAAGCCCATCCCTTGTGTGATGCGCCGCCGCCTGTCAGTACGTTCTGAGGGGGCCATGCGACGCGAATGGCTGATTATTAAACGCCTGAAGATTAAGCGCAAGTGAAAACAGCATTTAATGACGATAAAACTTTGCTTCCATATTTTTATTGAACAATATCAACAAATTACGCAACAAAATTCCTCGCGCACTTGTTAAATTTTCATCCTTCTCCACAATCATTTTGGCCTCGGTATGGGCCAGACGCAGCAGTTCGGCGTGCAGGTTGAAGTCAACAAACCGCATGGGGGGCAGGCCGCTTTGGCGCGTGCCCAGAAATTCGCCAGCGCCCCGCAGGCGCAAATCTTCCTCGGCGATTAAAAAACCATCATGGGTGTCACGCATCATACTCAGGCGCGCCTGCGCGGTGGGCGACAGGCGGCCATGATACAGCAAAATACAGCTTGAATTTTTCTCGCCCCGCCCCACCCTGCCCCGCAGCTGATGCAACTGGGCCAGGCCAAAACGTTCGGCATGTTCAATCACCATCACGGTGGCCGCCGGCACGTGCACCCCAACCTCGATCACCGTGGTGGCCACCAGCACGGGCAGATGCCCCAGCACAAATGATTGCATGGTGGCCTCGCGCACATGGGCTTTTTGCTGGCCGTGCACCAGCCCCACCTTATGCTTGCCCAACACCTCCTGCAATTTTTCGGCGCGCATGGTGGCGGCGGCCAAATCGCTTTCATCGGTTTCACCAATTTGCGGGCACACCCAGTAAATCTGCGCGCCCAGCGCCATTTGCCGCGCCAATCCCGCCACCAAATCATCATACTTTGTCATCTCCATCACACGGGTGGTGATGGGCTGGCGCCCCGCTGGTTTTTCAGTCAGGCGAGAAATATCCATATCGCCATACACCGCCATGGCCAGCGTGCGCGGAATGGGCGTGGCCGTCATCACCAGCAAATCAACATCGCGGCCTTTGCTGGCCAGTTTCATGCGCTGTTCAACCCCAAAGCGATGTTGTTCATCAATCACCGCCAGGCCCAGATCATCAAAATCAACCTTCTGGGTCAGCAGCGCATGCGTACCCACCACCAAGCGACACGCGCCGGTGGCCAACGCCGCCATCACCGCCTTCTGCCCCTTGGCGCGCTGGCCGCCCAGCAATAATTCCACCCGCATGTTCAGGGGGGACAGAAAACGATTCAGCGTTGCCGCGTGCTGCCGCGCCAAAATTTCGGTGGGGGCCAGCAGCGCCGCCTGTTTTCCATTTTCAGCCGCCTGCAGCATGGCCAGCAGCGCCAAAATTGTTTTACCGCTACCCACATCGCCCTGCAGCAAGCGCGCCATGCAATAGGGCGATGACATATCGCGGCTGATCTCGGCCCACACCGATTGTTGACCATCGGTCAGTTGAAAAGGCAGCGTGGCCAAAAGTTTCTGCGTCAAAAAGCCGCTGGCGGGTTTAGGCTCGCCTTTTCTTTTGCTGGCCGCCTTGCGTATCAACTGCAGCGCCAGCTGCGATGCCAGCAATTCATCATAGGCAAGCCGTTGCCGCGCGGATGATGTGGGCAGGCAATCATCAGGGCTTTGTGGGTGATGCATATCCCGCAGCGCCTGCCGCCAGGTGGGCCATTGCTGGCGCGCGATAAAAGCCGCATCCAGCCATTCGGGCACATCGGGCACGCGCGGCAGGGCCAGCTGAATAATATATCGCACCTGTTTGCTGGTGAGGTTCAAAGCCAGCGGATAAACCACTTCTGTACTAGGGCCAGATTTTTCATCGCGCCAGGGCTGCACCTCATCGGGGTGGGTGATTTGCCATCCTTCATCATATTTTTCCAACCTGCCGCTGATCAGCAATCTGGCCCCCACCGGAAATTTTTTGGCCAGATAATCACCATGCCAGTTAAAAAAACTCAGCGTCACATCATCATCGCCGCACAAACAATGAATGCGATACGGCCTGCGCCCCACGCGCCGTGTGGGGGCATCATGCTCGTTCACCTGCACGGGCAGCGTCACCATTGTTCCGGCCTCGGCCCCTTTCAGGTGCGGCCGATATTCACGCTGAACAACGGTTGTGGGCACATGGCACAGGACATCCCACACAGTTTCTCCGCCCAACAAATGCTTCAGGCGCGTCGTCAGGCTGGCACCCACACCCTTTAAGGTCGAGAGGGGTGCAAGCAAAGGGGCGATTGATGCAGTCATGGCAAATGTCTAAACAGAATACATGGCAAGCAACCCCACCCACAAGCCCCAGGATATGCGCACCCTGCGGGCCCGTTTAATGTATCAAAGCGCCCACCGCGGCACGCGCGAGATGGATTTGCTGCTGGGCAGTTTTGCCCGCGCGCATCTTGATCAATTCAATGAATCTCAGCTGGCGGAATATCACAACCTGCTGAACGAAAAAGATAATGATCTGTACGATTGGTATGCCGGCTATCTGCCCGTGCCTGCCGAAAAAAACACGGCTGTGCTTCAACTTTTTCTGGCCCACCCGTTTGCCGCATCATGATGGACTGGAACACATATCATCTCGATTCCGCCGCGCGTCATGTGCTGCAAGGGTGCCCCGCGGGGTATGATGCGTTTCTTTTGGCAGACCTGGCGCAGCGCCTTGGCCCCCGCGGCCTTGTGCATGTGTGCGCCGATGACCACGATGCTGAAAGTTTTCGGGAACAAATTTTATTTTTCGCGCCCCAGCTTCAAACCTTCCTTTTCCCCGCGTGGGATTGTTTGCCGTACGATCGCACGGGCCCCTCGCGCGATGTTTCAGGCGCGCGGCTGGCTGTTCTGGCCGCCCTCTTGCAGCCGCCGCAGGCGTTTATTCTCATCACAACCGCTGCCGCCTTCACCCAACTTGTGTTACCTGTTCATGAACTCAAAAACTCGGTGGTGTCGGTGGTTGAAGGGGCCACGGTCAACCTTCTCCATCTCAATAATTATCTGGTTGCGCACGGCTATAGCCGCACCGATGTAGTGCGCGATGTGGGCGATTATGCCTGGCGCGGCGGCATTTTGGATATTTTTCCGGGCGGCGCTGAAAACCCCATCCGGCTTGATTTTTTTGGCAACACGCTGGAAAAAATCCGCGTGTTCGATGCGCTTAGCCAGCTGACCATCGGGACGGTGTCTGAATGGCATTTCAAACCCGCGACAGAAATCAGTTTATCGGCCGATGCGGTTGAACGTTTTCGCACGCGTTATCGCGAATTGTTTGGCGCGGGCAGCACGCACGATGCGCTGTATCAATCGGTCACCGCGGGGCGCATGCACCCTGGCATCGAACACTGGCAGCCTTTGTTTTTTGAAAAATTGGTGCCGCTTCTCAGTTACACGCCCCATGCGGCGGTTTCATTCTCTGCCCAGGCCGCCGCCAGCCAGCAAGCGCGATGCGAACAGATTGCCGAATATTATCAGGCCCGGCATGATTTTCTGACAGCCAGCAAAACACAAAAAAATCATGCAAATATTTACAAACCCATCCCCACATCATGGCTTTACTGGCCGGCCGATGATGTGGAGAAAACATTATCGCAGCATGTGTGCATCACCCTCTCTCCATTTGCCGATGAAGGCGGGAAACATGATGCAGGCGCCCGCGCAGGGGCTGATTTTGCCGCCGCGCGCCAGCAAGGAAGCCGCCAGCTTTATGAGGCGGTGAAATTCTATCTCGCTCAACAAAAAACGCGCGTTATTATGGCGTGCCACAGCGCTGGCAGTCGTGAAAGGCTTTCTAAAACCTTCAGCGAGCAGCACATCGTGTGCGCGGTTGTTTCATCTCTTGGCGCGGCGCGGCAACTGCCCGAAAAAACATTGGCTTTGGGCGTGTTTAATCTGGCGCATGGTTTCCGCAGTGCCAATATGACCATCATTACCGAGCAAGACATGATGGGCGATCGTCTGGCGCGGCGTGAGAAGAAAAAACGCGCGTCTGAAGCATTTCAGCTTGAGCTATCGACCCTTGCCATCGGCGATCTGCTTGTGCACGCCGAACATGGCATCGGCCGATATGATGGCCTGTTGGCGCTGGATGTTTTGGGCGCGCCGCACGATTGCATTAAACTGCTTTATCAGGGCGGTGATAAATTGTTTGTGCCAGTCGAGAATATGGATCTGCTGAGCCGTTATGGCAGCGACACATCGGAAGGTGCGCTGGATAAACTGGGTGGGGCCGGCTGGCAGCAGCGCAAGGCGCGCGTGAAAAAACGTTTGAAAGATATGGCCGATGCGCTGATGAAAGTGGCGGCCGCCCGCGCCGCACAGCAGGGCGAGGTGATGGACGCCCCCGAAGGGTTGTACGAAGAATTTTCGGCGCGCTTTCCTTATGTCGAAACCGATGATCAGGCCCGCGCGATTGATGCCGTGCGTGATGATTTATCCAGCGGCAAACCCATGGATAGATTGGTTTGCGGCGATGTGGGTTTTGGCAAAACCGAAGTGGCCCTGCGCGCGGCGTTTATTGCGGCCCAAGCGGGCATGCAGGTGGCGGTGCTGGTGCCCACCACGCTGCTGGCGCGCCAGCATTATCAAAATTTCTCAAAGCGTTTTGCGGGTCTGCCTTTCAAAATTGCGCAGCTATCACGTTTTATTTCAGCCCTTGATGCCAAAAAAATCAAAGCCGATTTGCAGGAAGGAAAAATTGATGTTGTCATTGGCACGCACGCCCTGTTGACGAAAGATTTATCGTTCAAAAATCTTGGCCTGCTGATTGTGGATGAAGAACAGCATTTTGGCGTGAAGCAAAAAGAACGTTTGAAAGAGCTGAAAAACAACGTGCACATTCTCACCCTCAGCGCCACGCCCATTCCGCGCACGTTGCAGCTATCGTTGGCCGGGGTGAGGGATTTATCCCTGATCACCACCCCGCCCATCGATCGCCTGGCCGTGCACAGCTTTGTGCTGCCGTACGATCCCATGATCATTCGCCAGGCCATCATGCGAGAACATTTTAGGGGCGGACAGGTGTTTTATGTCTGCCCACGCATTGAAGATTTGGAGGATATGACAAAGCAACTGGCCGAGTTGGTGCCCGAAGTGCGCATTGTTATGGCGCATGGCCGCATGCCGCCCGCGCAGTTGGATGATATTATGACCGCGTTTGATAGCGCCGAATTTGATGTGCTGCTGAGCACTAACATTGTCGAAAGCGGCCTCGACATCCCCAACGCCAACACCATGATCATTCATCGCGCCGATATGTTTGGCCTGTCGCAGCTTTATCAGCTGCGAGGGCGCGTGGGGCGCGGCAAGCAGCGGGCTTATGCCTATTTCACCTATGCCCAAACGTTGAACGAGATGGCGCAGCGGCGGCTGGAAATCATCCAAACACTTGATCAGCTGGGGGCCGGATTTCAGCTGGCCAGCCACGATATGGATTTGCGCGGTGCAGGCAATTTGCTGGGCGAAGAACAATCGGGCCACATTCGCGAAGTGGGGGTCGAACTTTATCAGCAGATGCTGGAAGATGCCGTGAATAACGCGAAACAACATGGCGAAAATATTGAGTCTGACTGGACACCGCAAATCAACCTTGGCCTTTCGGTTTTGATCCCTGAAAAATATGTGGCCGATTTGAATGTGCGGCTGGCACTTTATCGACGCGCATCGCAGCTGGCCGATGATTCAGCCATTGAATTGTTCGCGGCCGAGTTGATCGATCGTTTCGGCCCCCTGCCCGCTGAAGTGGAAAATCTTCTCCAGGTTATTCGCATCAAACAGCAATGCAAAAATATTGGTGTCTCGAAGGTAGATGCCGGGCCGCAGGGCGCCGTGGTGACCTTCTACAACGATCAGTTCAGGGGCGATGCGGCAAAATTGGTTCAATGGCTTGGCACGCAGGCCGGCAGCGCCAAATTGCGCCCCGATCAGAAACTGGTGCTGGTGCGCGTGTGGCCCGATGCGCAAGATAGATTGCGGGGGATGACACAATCGCTGCGGCAACTGTCTGATCTGGCGGCGTAATGGAATGGCAGGATGATGCCATTGTATTATCGGCCCGCAGGTGGCGCGAAAACGGCATGTTGCTGACCGTGCTTTCGGCTCAGCACGGGCTTGCGCGCGGGCTGCTTCATGGTGGGCAGAGCAAAAAAAAATCACCACACCTTCAGGCGGGCAATGTGGTGCATGTGCAATGGCGCGCGCGCCTGGCCGAGCAGTTGGGGCATTTCACGCTTGAAGTGCTGAAAAATATATCAGCCCGCTGGCTTTCAGCCCCCGCCCCGCTGGCATGCGTGGGCAGCGCGTGCCATTTGCTGGAGATATGCTGCGCCGAAGGCCACCCCATGCCCCAGCTTTTTGATGAGACCATAAAGTTGTTTGAGACTGATCATGCCGATGACTGGCCCGCACGTTACGTGATGTGGGAAATTTCCCTGCTGTCTGAATTGGGTTATGGGCTTGACTTATCGCGCTGCGCCTTAACGGGCATCGCTGAAAACCTGGCCTTTGTCAGCCCCAAAACAGGGCGCGCCGTGTGCCTTGATGCCGGCAAAGCGTGGGAGGGAAAACTGCTGCCCCTGCCCGCCTTTTTGACCAGCCCCAATGCACCTGCTGAAAAAAGAGATATCCAGCAGGGTTTGGCGCTGGCCGCCCATTTTATTGAGCGACACCTTCTGGCCGGAAAGCGCCACACCAAACTTCCAGAACTCAGAAAATTGATTGTGGGCTAGAGGGCATTCAGAACGCCCGCGCCACATACACAATTGTCATTCCCGCCCCGTATCGGGGTACGGGGTAAACTCCAGCGGGAATCCATTATCCAGAAAGCATTAAGGGTGGAAGAATGGATCCCCGCCTCCGCGGGGATGACGCCATTTCTTTTGCTGATGACACTCAACTTTTATAGGTCTTCCCCTGTTGGACTCTATCCCTAAGCCGCTTCGGCAATCATGTCGGCGTGCGTTTCTTCCACTTGGCCTGTGCTGAACAACTGCAGGCTGGCTTGCACCCACGCATCGGGCGCGGGGCCAAGGGCAGTTAGCAAATTATCATCGTGCACAATGTCTGCGGTGGTCAACGTTACGTGCTGCGCGCGCAACACGTCGGCATCGGCTGGGGCCGCGGTCACTTCGCGACCCGAAATTTTTGGCGACAATGCCAAAAGGCCCACGGCCTCGCCCATCACCGTAATGGGTTTGTTCGCTTCCAAAAAGTGGTTGATGAGGCGGCGCGTGTGCAAATTCTCACGCAGTTTTTGCATGGCGCGCTGGCCGCCCGGCACAATCAGCGCATCAAAATCGCTGCCCAAAACTTCGCCCACCACTTTATCAACGGGGTAAAAATGCCCCCACGAGGCACCATGCCAGCTTTGCACCACGCCGGTTGATGGCGCCACGGTGGTAAGTTTATAGCCGGCCTTGATCACCGCGCGCTGAATTTCAGTAAATTGGGTTTCGTCAACACCGTTGGCAAACAGGCACAAAATACTGGCATCGGCGCGAAGTGGCGTCATGATATTCCTCAGAGGTTTTTAGGTGGTGATGTTTGTGGCAGGGCACAAAAGCAACGTCATACATCTGTTTAACAAACATGCACCGTTTGGCAAGAACAAAATTACTTGCAACATCCCCTCATGCGATTGTTGCCCATCATGCGATTGTTGATTCTGTTGATGGCCTTATTCATGCCACCTTTGGCATGGGCCGAGACAGCGCCCCACACAACCTGGCCGCTGATGGGCCAACCCACGCGCGAGGTGGGGATAGAAAATTTTCGGGGCATGTGGGTGCTGGTCAATTTTTTTGCCAGTTGGTGCCGCCCTTGCGTGGCCGAGCATCCACAACTGATGCAACTATCGCAGCAGCGCGGGTTGGTTTTATTGGGCGTGGCCTACCGCGATCGCGATGAAAGCACCAACTCATTCCTGCGACATCATGGCAGCCCCTATGCGGCGGTGGGCATCGATTTATCGGGACGCGGGGCCGCCGCCTGGGGTGTTCGGGGCATCCCCCAAAGTTTTTTGGTTAACCCACAGGGCCAGATTGTTTGGCACCATGCGGGGGTGCTTTCTGTCAATAATCTGGCCAGTATTCGGGAACAGATACAATAATTGGCTTGATTTTTCTGGTCAGTCTGATATCTATGAGGCAACGATAACAACAAAAAGGTGGGCCAAAAGCCCGCCTTTTTTGTTGGCTTTTTACCAAAGGGTTTTCGTCTTGATGATCGGGGCTGATACCACATCGCAACGCATTGCCACACTGGCATGTCCAGTGGCCGAGGGCATGGGGCTGCAACTGGTGCGCGTGCAGATGCAGGGCGGCAAAGGCTCGCCCGTGGTGCAGATTATGATCGAGCGCGGCACCGAGAGCCCCACCATTGATGATTGCGCGAACCTGAGCCGCGCGCTGGGCCCCGCTTTGGATGAAACCGATATTTTTACAGGCGCCTACCGGCTGGAGGTGAGCAGCCCCGGCATTGATCGCCCCCTGACGCGGCCTGATGATTTTAACCGCTTCAATGGATACGAAGCCAGAATTGAAACCGCCATCGCGCACGATGGTCAGCGCAATTTTACAGGTCGCCTGCTGGGCCTTGAAGGAAAAAACGTTCATCTGCGCACAGATAAAGGCGAGGTGGCTTTGCCCCTGGCCCACATTGCGCGCGCCAAACTGGTCTTGACAGATGATCTGATCAAGGCCACCCAGAAACAGAAGGTTTGAAGGAGAAAACAATGGACCTGATTCACGTTGCCGATGCAGTGGCCCGCGAAAAATCGATTGATAAAGAAGAAGTGCTGGCCGCGATGGAAGAAGCCATCCAAAAGGCTGGCCGCACCAAATATGGCCTAGAGCATGATATTCGCGCCACCATCGATCGCAAAACAGGTGCCACGCGCCTGCAACGCTATCGTCAGGTGACCGAGCTGGTGGAAAACGAATTTACGCAAATGACCGTTGAGCAGGCCAAGCGCGAGAAAAAAGATGCCGCGGTGGGCGAATTTCTGATTGATGATCTGCCGCCCATTGATTTTGGACGCATCGCCGCCCAAACCGCCAAGCAGGTGATTGTGCAAAAAATTCGTGATTTTGAGCGCGATCGCCAGTTTAATGAGTATAAAGATCGCGTGGGCGAAATTGCCAGCGGCATTGTGAAGCGTGTGGAATATGGCAACGTCACGGTCGATCTGGGCCGCACCGAAGCCGTGCTGCGGCGCGATGAAACCATCCCGCGTGAGCATTTCAAAAACGGCGATCGCATCAACGCCTATATTTACGATGTGCGGCGCGAGCAGCGCGGGCCGCAAATTTTCTTGTCGCGCACGCACCCCATGTTTATGGCCAAACTTTTTGCGCGCGAAGTGCCCGAAATTTATGATGGCATTATCGAAATTAAATCGGTGGCGCGTGACCCCGGAAGCCGCGCCAAAATTGGCGTTTTCAGTAACGACAGCAGCATTGATCCGGTGGGCGCCTGCGTGGGTATGCGCGGCAGCCGCGTGCAGGCTGTGGTGGCCGAACTGCAAGGCGAAAAGGTTGATATCATCCCCTGGTCGCCCGACCCCGCCACGTTTGTGGTCAACAGCCTTGCGCCGGCCGAAGTCAGCAAAGTGGTGCTGGACGAGGAAAACAACCGCATCGATGTGGTGGTGCCCGATGAACAATTATCGCTGGCCATTGGTCGTCGCGGTCAAAACGTGCGTCTGGCCGCCATGTTAACGGGTCTGGATATTGATATTTTAACCGAGAAGGAAGAAAGCGAACGCCGTCAGGAAGAAAACAAACTGCGCACCGCGCTGTTTATCGAAGCGTTATCGGTTGATGACATGATCGCACAGCTGCTGGTGGCCGAAGGCTTCAGCAAGGTTGAGCAGGTGGCCGATATCGCGCTGGATGAACTGGGCGAGATTGAAGGCTTTGACGCCGAAGTGGCGGGCGAGCTTCAACAGCGCGCGCGCGATTGGCTGCAGGCCCGCGCCGCCGAGATGGAGCGCAAGCGCAAAGAACTGGGTGTGGATGATGCGGTGCTGGGGCTGCCGCACTTAACACCTAATGTGGCGGTGAAGCTGGGTGAAAAAGGCATTCGCACGCTGGATGATGTGGCCGATCTGGCCAGTGATGAACTGCGCGAGGCCGTGGGCGCCGACCATATGCCCGAAAGCCGCGCGAATGAAATCATCATGGCGGCACGCGCTCACTGGTTTAAGGATGAAGCGCCCGCCGCTTCGCCTGAAGCCTAGGGAGCGGGGGATGTTCCCGTGCACGTCAACCCTCCACTGCCCGATGACGGTCAGCCAGACATAACCCCAGATCAGGCCGCGACCGAGCGTCGCTGCCTTGTTCTGGGAGAGGCGTTGCCGCGCGCGCAACTGATCCGTTTTGTGGTGGGGCCACAGCACCAGGTTTTCCCCGATATCGATGAAAAACTGCCGGGGCGCGGCCTGTGGGTCTCGGCCTGCCGGGATAAACTGGCCCACGCTATTAAAAAAAATCTGTTTGCCAAGGCGGCACGCGCTTCGGCCAAACCGGCGGCGGATCTGCTTGAATTAACCATCAGCCTACTTCAACAAAAATCATTATCTTTAATGGGGTTGGCCAATAAAGCTGGTGTTGTTGTTCATGGATTTCCACAGGTCCAGGCTGCGGCCAAGGCCCATCAACTGTCTTTACTCCTCACCGCCCCCGATGCTGGGGCCGATGGTCTGCGGAAACTGGCCCCCTTTGCCCTTCCCATGCTGCAAGTGCTTGATAGCGCACAGCTGGGGCGGGCGCTGGGCCACGATGCCTTGACATTTGTGGGGCTTTGCCCCCACCCGCTGACCACAAAAGTGCAGGAAAATTTGCAGAAATTGGCGGGATTGCTTGCATTGCCGCCCCAAAGCATGCCACACAACACATGAGAGAAAAATGAGCGAAAACCAGAAAATTTTAAGCCTTGGCCAGAAACCGAAACTGGAGCTGAAAAAGCCCGTGGCCGATGGCGGTGGGGCCGGCACCGTTCGGCAGAGCTTTACGC
>RFNS01000283.1 GCA_009927055.1 Alphaproteobacteria bacterium
GCCGCAATCATCTTCAGGCGATCACATCGCAGGCCGCGCAGCCCATTGAGCAACTGTTGCAGCGCATGGAGATGTCAACCCAGCAGGGCGGCCAGACCATTGCCAATTATATTCAGCAGCTTGAGAAAGAAACCCGCGCGCTGGAGGCCGATGTGGCTCGCCTGCAGCAGACAGGCACCCTTATCACCTCATCCAGCCAGCAATCGACCCAATCAGCCGAACAGCTGATTGAGCGTCTTGGGGCTTTGCAGCAAAACCAAGAACGCCTCTCGACAGAAGGTCTGACCGCGGCCGAGCGTTTTGCCCAAGTGCTTCAGGCCAACATGGCATCGTTGGGTAAACAGGCCGCCACCAGTGCCGAACAACTGCAGCACGCCAGCCAGACCGTGGCCACCGAAACCCAAAACCTGCAGCAAACCGCAAGGCAGGGGGCTGTCACGCTGTCGCAAACCAGCCAGGCCATGCAGCAAGATATTACACAACTGCGCGCGCTGACCCAAAAACAGACGGGCGATTTGATTGGCGATTTGGGCCGTTTGCAGCAGCAATTGCAGGCCATGGGCGAGCAGCTGAAAACCCGCTGCGATGATGCTTATGCCATGTTGGATCGCACCATTGCGCACAGCCAGACCGCGGGCCAGCACATTACCACTGAAATTGCTGCGCGCACGAAACAGATCAGCGAGCAAACCAGCCTGATTTCAAACCGCTATGATACCTTGAACACCACGCTGGCCAAAACCATTGAGAATATCGAGCATGCGGCGGGCCGTTTTGGCCAGTCATCGGCCAATACAACGCAGATGGCCGAACGCACCGTGAAACAGCTGGAAGGTGTGGTGGAACGCACTGGCCGCACCTCGGAGCATGTGGCGCACATGGTGGGTCAGGGCATTGCCAAACTGGATGAAATGGGGCTGGGCCTGCAACGTCAATCGGCCGCCGTGGCCGAAGGCGCGCAGCAGGCGGTGGTTTCGCTGAACAAAGCCATTTCATCGTTCAGTGAGCAGCTGACACGTCTTTCTGAGATTTCGACGCAATCCGATCAGCAGGTGCGCGTGCTGACAGGCACCGCCAGCGCCATGGGCGAACACGCCGCCAGCCTGCGCAACGAATTACAGCGTCAGCACGAACGCACGCAAGAAGAAATGCAGCAGGTGGTGGCCGGCCTGCAGCGCACAGGACAAGAATTGCAGCATGTGGTGGCCACGGCGTTGCTGGGGGCTGAACAATCATCGGCCCGCTTTGGCGATATCAGCCAGCAGGTGGCGCAGCAGATGTCGGTGAACACCACGCAGCTGCAACAGCAAACACGCGAGGCTGAACACGCCTTGTTGCAAACGCAGGCGCAATTGGAAGCGGCGGCATCGCACCTGACGCAGCAGGTCTCAACCCTTACGTCTCAACAACAAACACTGACGGTGGCCAATGATAATCAGCAGGCCGAGCTGGCCAACTGGTTTAAGCGTCTTGGCGAGGCGCATCAGCAATCGGCCAGCGCGGCGGCACACGCCAGCCAGCGTTTGGAAGAAATGCTGATACAGCTGACCCGCATGATGGCGCAGTGCAGTGAACAGGCGCAGATGTCGGCGCAGCAGTTGCGTTTGGCGACAGGCGGCATGGGCGAGCAGGCCAGCAGCATGTTGGCCAATGCTCAGGCTGTTGAGCACCAAATGCGCGCCATGACGGTGGCCACGCAAACCTTATCTGAGCAGGCGACCAAATCGCGCGAACAAACCCTGGCCGAAACGCAGCGTGCCAGCGAAGCCTTGGCCGAGCTGGTGGGGCAGCTGGATGGCTCGACCGAGCGTATTCGCTATCTTAGCGAAAAATCGGCCGAGGATATTGCCAAGCTGGCCGATCATGCGGCGACGGCGAAAGCCACCCAATCGCAGTTCAGCGAAGCGCTGCGCACACAGCACACCGAATTGGCCAGCGCCAATGAAAATGCACGGCGTGAGTTGCAACAGCTGGTGGGCAACATGACCGATGCCCTGCGCACGTTGCTGACAGGCCAGCAGGAAATGCAGGCGGCGAATGGCAAATTTACCGGCATTATGGAAAGCATGCAGCAGGGCATTGTTGATTTGGCCGAGACCGCCAACAGCACCGAAGATCGTTTGGTGGTGCGTCAGCAATCGCTGGCCGCGGGCTTGCGCGATATCAACAGCTTGGTCACCGATGCGCAAACACGTTTGCAAAATACGCAGGCGTTGGCCACGCACACCACCGCCACCCTGCAAGAGGCGCTGGAGAAAATTGAGAAAAACACCGCCTGGATGGTGGATGCTACAGGCCTTGGCCGTCAGCAGCTGCAAAGCGAGCTGGACCAGTTGAAGGGGTTGAAGGATCAGGCCGCGGTGGCGCTGGCAAGTTATCGCCACGATTTGGAAAGCTTGATGCACAAAGTATCAGAAACCAGCGCCATGGGCACCTCTCAGGCTGAACGCACGCAGCATCAGCTGGCGCAAACGCTGAACAGCCTGAACACGGCGACAGGGCAGATGACCCAGCTGCAAACATTGTCGGCCGAAGCCATTAAACTGGTCGAAGATCGCATGGCCTCTCTGGGCCGTCAGGTGGAAAGCACGGGCCAGGTGCTGCAGCAAAACCATCATATTTTTGGTAACCTGCAAACCGCGCAAGAAAGCCTGGGCCAGATGATGACCCAAGCCACGCAGCGCGTTGAGCAACTGTGTGAACACACCCGCCAGGTGGCGCGCCAAACGCTGGCCGATGTGCAGAACATGGTGGCCGATTTGCAGCATCTGCCCCAGGCCGGTGGCCAGCAGCTGGCCAGCAAAGCCGTGCTGCTGCGTGAGGTGGCGGAACAATCGGGCCGTCTGATGGAAGGGTTTAACACGCAGATTGAGACGATGCTGTCGCGCCTGACCAGCGCCAGCGAGGTGATGCGCCAGCAGGATCGCAGCCTGAATGATGAAGCGCAGCGCGCCCTGCGTCAGATCGAGACCATGACCACGCAGCTGACCATTACGCGTGATATTGTGGGCGGCATGAGCGAGCAGATGCTACAAAAACTCACCACGGTGAACAACGAAACCACCAAGCAGCTGGGCAGCATTGAACGCGCGGCCGATGATGCCAGTGGGCGCATGCAGCAGGCCGCCACCACATGGCAGCGTCACGCGCAAGCCTTGGCCGATGGCACAACGACGGCTCGCGGCGAAATTTTGGCCCTTAACCACACGCTGGATGCGCTGCATCGCAAGGCTGATTTGGTGCGTGGCGATTTACAATCGCAAACGCAACACATTGTGAGTGCGCTGGCGCAAATTCTGGCCCAGCTGGAAGAAACAGGTGAAACCATTCAGCAGGTCAGCGACCCGCTGGTGGATCGCATTGAATATAATCTGAAGCAAATTGGCTAACGTATTGGCTAACCCATTGGCTAACCCAAGGGCGGCGGCCCCCATGCCCCGCGCGGCACGCAACCCAGAGGCGACGCAGTTTGGTTTTGCCCATGTGGGGGATGCGGGCGAAAAAACACAGCGTGTTGGCCATGTGTTTCAGCGCGTGGCGCCCCGATATGATGTGATGAACGATGTGATGTCGGGCGGGTGGCATCGGGTGTGGAAAAATATCTTTGTCGATGTGGTGGCGCCGCGTGCGGGCGAAAATGTGCTGGATGTGGCGGGCGGCACCGGCGACATTGCCAAACGCCTTTTGAAAAAAACCGGCGGCGCCATCAACCTTACGCTCGCCGATCTCAGCCCCGAGATGCTGAGCGTGGGAAAGCGCCGCATGGCCGATGCGGGCTATTGGAACAAGGTGACGTGGGTGCAGGCCGATGCGGCGGCCTTACCGTTTGATGATGCGTGTTTTGATGTGATCACCATCGCCTTTGGCCTGCGCAACGTCACGCGCATCGATGATGCGTTGGCTGAGTTTTATCGGTGCCTGAGGACAGGCGGGCGCTTTTTTTGCATGGAATTTTCGCCCCAGGTGGCGGCCCCGCTGGCCAAACCCTATGCCCTGTATCGTGATCATATCATTCCGCGCTTGGGGGCTGTGGTGGCCCATGACCGCGCGGCGTACCAGTATTTGGCCGAAAGCATTCAAAAATTTCCAGCGCCCCACGCTCTGGGCGCGCGTTTGCAGGCGGCGGGCTTTGCCCACACCCGCGCCGACCCGCTGATGGGCGGGGTGGTTTATATTCATCGCGCGTGGAAGGGTTGAAAAACACGCCCGCGGGCGGCGGGCGTTACGGCGGTTCTGTTGAAGGGAGATTGAATGCTAAGGGGTTGATTCAATCACCGTATCCAAGGTCTTTTTTTGCCGCCTGTGTTGCCCGCCTCAGTGCTGATTGATCTGGCGCAGACTTAGGCTCAGGCTCAGGCTCGTCTGCCTCTGGCACAACATGAGCTAAATCTTCTCTGCCAAGATAGTATATGGCAAGATGACGGAAAAGATAATCGACAGGAGAGGTCGCATGTCTTAGATGGTCATCACCCATGACCATGCCGCTTGGGGCAAATCGCGTAAACGTAAAAGCGTCAACAAATTCTTGTAATGGTACGCCATGTTGCAGCCCTAATGATACGGCAATGGCAAATTGCTTCATCAAAGCCCCGAAAGCCGACGCTTCCTTGTGCATATCAACCGAGATTTCACCAAGCGCGCCATCATCATATTCGCCAGTCCGCAGAACAACCGTGTGACCACCCACGGTGACTTCTTGTGTATATCCTTCTCGTTTGTTTGGCAGAGGGGTGTGAACGGGGAAACCATAAATGCGCTTTATGAGCTTTTCATAAGGAATATCTGGAAAAAGTTTTCCCAATATTTCGCGCCGTTGTTCTTCTGTGATTGGCTTTTTCATATATCCTCCATGTGTCTTGTCAGTAGCTTTAGTGAAAAAGAGGGGTTAAGTCAAAACCATCGCATATTTTCATTGGCCAGGAATTTTGTTAATAATGATGGATGACGTTTTTGCTTGTGACCGCTGGCCTTCTTGTGTTTCTCTCCGCGTGCTCTGGCACCAAAGAGGCCGAGGTTGTGCCCGAGACGCCGCCCGAAACACTTTATAACCGCGCGGCCAGCCTGTTAGATGACAGCGAATATGAAAAAGCCGCCAAGCAGTTTGAGGAGGTTGAGCGCCAGCACCCCTACTCGGAGTGGGCAACGCGCGGCCAGCTGATGGCGGCCTTCACCCACTATCAGGCGCTGGACTATGATAACGCCATCATCGCGCTTGATCGTTTTATTCAAAACCACCCCGGCCACCCCGATATTGCTTATGCCTATTATTTGCGGGCGCTTTCTTACTATGAACGCATCCCCGATGCGCGGCGCGACCAAAGCATGACGCGCGATGCGCAGAAGGCCCTGAATGACCTGATCAGCCGCTTCCCCGAGACCACCTATGCGCGCGATGCGGTGGTGAAATTATCGCTGGTGGCTGACCAGCTGGCAGGATCGGAAATGGCGGTGGGCCGATATTATCAGCTGCAGGGGGTTTATACGGCGGCCGTGAAGCGTTTTCAGAATGTGGTGAAGAATTTTCAGCAAACCGCCCACGCCCCCGAAGCGCTGCACCGTTTGGTGGAATGTTACCTGACTTTGGGCCTTTTAGACGAAGCCAAGGCGGCGGGCGCCGTGCTGGGCTATAATTTCCCCTCCTCCAGCTGGTATAAAGCAAGCTTTGCTTTACTTGAGGAGGCTAAATTGGTGAGTGATGACGCGCCCAAAGGTGAATAAAACATTAATTTTTTCGGCAGGCCTGCGCCCATGCTGACGCAGATCGACATTCGCCAGTTTATTTTGATTGAGGAGCTGCGGCTTGATTTGAAAAACAAGCTGACTGTGCTGACCGGTGAAACGGGCGCCGGTAAGTCAATTCTGCTGGATGCGCTGGGGCTGATTATTGGTGACAAGGCCGATGCCGACCTGATCCGATCGGGCGCCGAGCAAACATCGGTCACCGCCATTTTTGAACCGCCCAAAACCAGCATGGTGTGGCCCATCCTGACGGCGCATGAAGTGGCCAAGGCCGATGAATTGATTATTCGGCGCATCATCACCCGCGATGGCAAAAACAAAATTTTGCTGAACGATCAGCCCGTGACCTTGCAACTGCTGAAAGAATTGGGCCCCCATCTGGTTGAAATTCATGGTCAGTTTGCGAACCACGAATTGTTGCAATCTCATAAACAGCGCCAGCTGATGGATTTGTTTGGCGGATACGGCGATTTGGTCACTGGCACGCACGCAGCGTGGGCGGCCATGCGCGCGGCCGAAGAAGAATTGGAAACCGAAAAACAACGCGTGGCGCTGGAAATGCGTGACCGCGATTTTTTATCGCACGCCGTGCGTGAATTGCGCGCCCTTTCGCCCAAGGCCGGCGAGTATGGCGAATTGCAGGAACGTCGCAAAAAATTGCAGCAGACCAACCGCATCCGGGCGCTTTTGCAAGATTTACAATCGCAATTGGTGGCGGGCAGCGGGGCCGAGCGCGCGCTCTCGCAGGCCAACCGCATTTTAGAACGCCAAACCACCATGGATGGCGATGTGCTGGCCGCCATTACCGAACATCTGGCCCTGGCGCTGCAGCACACCAGCGAAGCCACGCGCGAGTTGGTGCGGCTTATTCCGCAATATGAACTTTACCCCGGAAGTTTGGAAGAATTGGAAGAACGTTTGTTCGCCTTCAAGGAAATTGCGCGCAAACATCAGCACGAGCCAGAAAATTTGGCCGAGTTGTTTGAGCAACTCTCGCATCGCCTGAACCGCATTGAAACGGCGACCAGCCGCATTCAAGAACTGCAAGGCAACGTGGTGCAGACCAAGCGCGCTTATATGGATGTGGCTGAAAAACTCAGCGCCGCGCGCAAAGAAGCGGCGTTGCGCCTGGGTGCCGGCATCAAGGCCGAATTGCCGCCGCTTAAACTGGCGCAGGCCGATTTTGTGGTGGATGTGGCCCGCCTGCCTGATGCGCAGTTTGGCCCGCACGGTTTGGACGAGGTGAATTTTACCGCGCGCACCAACCCAGGCAGCCCCTTTACACCCATTGGCAAAACGGCGTCGGGCGGTGAATTGGCGCGCATGATGCTGGCCCTGAAGGTGATTTTGCAGCGCGTGCAGGGCGTAACCACCCTGATTTTCGACGAGGTGGATACCGGCATTGGCGGCGCCACGGCCGCTGCGGTGGGCGAACGTTTGGCCATGCTGGCCGATGAAACGCAGGTGCTGGTGGTCACGCACAGTCCGCAGGTGGCGGCGCGCGGGCAGCAGCATTTTACCGTCTCAAAACAAACCGATGGTCAGGTAACCACCAGCAGCGTGCGCGCGCTGAGTGTGGGTGAGCGGATTGATGAAATTGCGCGCATGCTTTCGGGCGACCACATTACCAAGGCCGCGCGCGATGCCGCCAAAAGTTTGCTGGAAGAATCAGATGCCGCCGCCATCACGCGCGCCGAACGACGCGAAGCGGCCGCCCTGATGGCGCAAAAAAGCGCTGAAGAATACATTGAAAAACGAGGCGCGGCGGCGGGTTAAAACTGTCATCAGTATTCGCACCCATTGTGGAATGAAGTCTTACGGCTGTGCCTGCGAAGGCAGGCACCCAACACCCGAATGTCATGCTGGCGCATTGGTTGTGTGATGGACACCTGCCTGCGCAGGGGCATCAGTTTATTTAATCTTGAGGGAAGACTTTTGATGAAGCAATAGTTGATATGAGGTTCTTGAGAGTGACAACATCTGTGGTAACCTGCGCTTATGCCCAAAGCATCGACATCGTCGCAGCAAGAAACCGAGCAAGAAAAAAAACTTCGGCAGTTGGCGGAGGAAATACGCGTGCACGATGCCCGGTATCATGGCGCCGATGCGCCCACCATCTCAGATGCCGCGTATGATGCGTTGCGCGCAGCGTTCAAAAAACTGCGAAAGCAATATCCGCACGTGGCGCTGTCCTATGACCCCGACCAAAAACTGGGCGCGCCCGTGGCCCAGGGCTTTGCCAAAGCGGCGCACGCCACGCCCATGCTTTCGCTCGATAACGCGTTTGATGCGGATGACGTGGCCGATTTTTTTGCGCGCCTGCGGCGTTATTTGAATGTGTTGGATGATGGATCGCTGCCGTGCATGGCTGAACCAAAAATTGATGGCGTGTCGCTGTCGCTGCGTTATGAGGATGGCCAGCTGGTGTTGGGGGCCACGCGCGGCGATGGCCAGGTGGGCGAAAATGTAACCGATAACATCAGAACCATTGCCGATATTCCCCCAAAACTTTCTGGAAAATTTCCCATCACGGTCGATGTGCGCGGCGAAGTGTATATGACCAAGGTTGATTTTCTGGCGCTCAACCAATCGCGCGAGGCCGAAGGGCAGGATGTGTTTGCCAACCCGCGCAACGCGGCGGCGGGCAGCCTGCGCCAGCTGGATGCGCGTATCACCGCCACGCGGCCTTTGCGCTTTTTTGGCTATGCGGTGGCCAACAGTGATGATGTGGGTGTGCTGACGCAACAAGCGTTGCGAGAAAAAATAAAAGAATGGGGCTTTGTGTTGAACGAGCCGGCCGAGTTGTGCGACGGCGTGGATGATTTGCAGCATTATTATGAGCGCATGAAAAACACACGCCACACCTTGCCGTATGATGTGGATGGGCTGGTGTATAAAATCAACAATCTTTCTTTGCAGAAAAAAGCCGGTTTTGTGGGGCGTGCGCCGCGTTTTGCGGTGGCCCACAAATTTCCGGCCGAGCAGGCCACCACCTGCGTGCGCGATATTATGGTGCAGGTGGGGCGCACAGGCGCCCTGACCCCCGTGGCCGAGTTGGAACCTGTGAATGTGGGCGGCGTGCTGGTCAGCCGCGCCACACTGCATAACGAGGACGAGATAAGGCGCAAAGATATTCGCGTGGGCGATGTGGTGCGCATTCAACGCGCGGGCGATGTGATTCCGCAGGTGGTGGCGGTGATGGTGGATCAACGCCCCGCGTCATCACAGCCGTTTGTTTTTCCCACAATGTGTCCGGTGTGCGGGGCGGCGGTGGTGCGGGTGGAAGGCCAGGCCGTGCAGCGGTGCAGCGGAGGCATGGGCTGCCGCGCGCAGCGTTTGGAGCGTCTGAAACATTTTGTGGGGCGCGAGGCGCTGAACATTGAAGGTTTGGGCGAGCGCCGGCTGCAGGAGTTGATGGATTGGGGCTGGGTGGCGCAACCCGCCGATATTTTCAGGCTGAAAAAACACGCAGGCGATTTGGCCGCGCGCGAGGGGTGGGGTGAAAAATCGGTTGAGAAATTATTGGCCGCCATTGATGAGCGGCGGCGCGTGACCTTATCAAAATTCATTTATGCGCTGGGCATCCCCCAGGTGGGTGAACAAACAGCCAAACTGCTGGCCAGACATTATGGGAATTTTCCCAGCTTTGAAAAATGCATGAAGGCGGCCGCTGTGCCCGACAGTGCTGAGGCCAGTGATTTACAGAATATCGATGGCATTGGCGCCAGCGTGGCGGCCGAGCTTGCCAATTTTTTTGCGCATCAGGCCGAGCAAGAAGCCATGCGCGCGCTGCGGCAAGAATTAGAGGTGATGGCGGAAGATACAGTGGCCCGCGGGCCGTTGTCGGGCAAGGTGGTGGTGTTCACGGGCGCGCTGCAAACCCTCAGCCGCGCGGCGGCCAAGGAAAGCGCCGAAAAAGCAGGAGCCGTGGTGGGCAGCAGCGTGACGCGCCAAACACATTTTGTGGTGGCGGGCGATGATGCGGGCAGCAAGCTGAAAAAAGCGCGCGACATGGGCGTGCCCGTGCTGACCGAAACCCAGTGGCTTGAAATGCTGGGCGCGCGGGCGTAGGTTGGGGGCATGACACTCCGCACCCAACTGACCGAGCAATTGAAAGAAGCCATGCGTTCTAAAAACGAACGCGCCACCGGCACCATTCGCATGATGATGGCGAAGTTGAAAGAGCGCGACATTGACGCGCGCGCCGCCAACAAGCCCGATGGCATTAGCGATGATGAGATGCTGTCGCTGTTTCAGGGCATGATTAAGCAGCGGCGCGAGAGTATTGAGCTGTACAACAAAGGTGGCCGGCCGGAGTTGGCGCAGCAGGAAAGCGAAGAAATTGCGGTGATTGAAACTTTTTTGCCGAAGCAGATGAGCGATGATGAGATACGCGCGCTGATTGCAAAAATGGCGGCCGACATGGGCATTAAGGAAGCCAAAGATATGGGCCGCCTGATGGGCGAGCTGAAAAAAAATTATGCCGGCCAGATGGATATGTCGAAGGCCAGCGCCATGGCCAAGCAAGTGATTGGCGCGGCAGCGTGATGAAAAAATCAGCCTCATGAAAAAAATTGCTTTTTTGTGTGTGGCCAATTCTTCGCGCAGCCAAATGGCCGAAGGCCTGGCCCGCGCCCTGTGGGCCGGCAGGGCCGAGGTGGTGAGTGCAGGTTCGGCCCCCACAACCGTTAACCCGCTTGCGGTGGCGGCCATGGCCGAAGTGGGGATTGATATTTCGCGCCACACCTCAAAAAGCATTGCCGAGATTGATGTGGCGGGGCTGGATATGATCATCACCCTCTGTGCCGAGGAAGTGTGCCCCTATGTGCCGGGCCAAGTGCAGCGGCTTCACTGGCCCCTGGCCGACCCCGCCGTGGTGGTGGCGGGCGAAAGCGAGGCCCAGCGCCTTGAACGTTTCCGCGCTGCCAGGGATGACATTCAAGTGAGGTTGGAAAAATCAATCCATCTGCTAGATATATAGAAATGAGACAAATTATTTTTCAAGATATCAAAACAAAACTGCCATGGCACTTGGAATTATTAGCACGTCTGAAAATTTATCAGTATCGAGAAGAATCGAACACTTTTGTTGTGCTTAACAAACATCCCCTGCGCGTTTATGCGGATGCGCTGTGCCGTAAGGGGAACTCAACGGCTGTTGAAGTTTTTATTCAAAAAAGTCGTGTCATGAATGCACTCGGTGCTTTTGGTGAAGTTTGGTTAACACAAAATATTCTGATGAGGATGGCGGCAAGAGAAATTGCAGGCGTGCTGGGGCATGAAATTGGTCACAATCTTTTTCAAAGAAAAACATGGATGAAAAGGCCAGGCACCATCCAAGAATACCATGTGGGCGAGTATTTGGCTGATGCCATTTCTGCTCTTTTGGTGGGAAAAGAAAATATGGCAGCCGCGATTAGAAAAATAATTGATATGCGCGAAGAAATTCACCCAACCAAGTATAGCAAGACACATCCTTCGGGGCATGCCCGCCTTGCGGCCCTTGAAAATGAAACTTATTTTGATGTCGCGCGTATGATTTTGGCACAACCAGACAGACAAATGGAATTCATCGAAAGTTTTAAGCCCCTTCATCAAAAACTGGTCGCCACTTGTATCCCAGCCTAGGTTGCGGTTTGATGGGGCATGGCTTTATCGCCCGCCTTTTTGGATGAACTGAAACAGCGCCTGCCGGTCTCTGAGGTGGTGGGCAAAGTTGTGCGCCTTCAACGCGCGGGGCGCGAGCATAAGGGCCTGTGCCCCTTTCATGCCGAAAAAAGCCCCAGTTTTACGGTGAACGATGATAAGCAGTTTTATCACTGCTTTGGCTGCGGCGCGCACGGCAGCGTGATTAATTTTGTCATGAACCATCAGCAGTTGGGGTTTGTGGAAGCGGTGGAGGTGCTGGCGCGCCAAGCGGGCATGGCCATTCCTGCCAGCACGCCCGCCGAGCGGCAGAAGGATGATGATCGCCAGCGCCTTGGCAAAGCGCTGGAGGCGGCGGCCCGGTGGTATCATCAACAGCTTTATACCGCCGCAGGGCGCGAGGCGTTGCATTATGCCCATCATCGCGGCCTTTCAGACGAGGTGATCGCGCAATATAAGTTGGGCTATGCCCCCGCAGAGGGAAAAATTTTTATGCAGGCCATGCAGCAGCAGGGCGTGGCGCTGAATGATTTATTGAATTTGGGTTTGCTGAAAAAATCAGACGACCGCGATGAGCTGTACGCCTTTTTCAGAAACCGCTTGATGTTCCCCATTGGCGACAGAAAAGGCGCCACCGTGGCTTTTGGCGCGCGATTATTGTCGGGCGACGGGCCGAAATACATCAACAGCCCCGATCATCCGCTGTTTCATAAAGGCCAGCTGCTTTATGGCCTTTCACGCGCGCGCATGGCGGCCCAGCAGAATCAGCCGCTTATTATTGTCGAAGGCTATATGGATGTGATCGCGCTGCAGGGGGCCGGCTATGTGGGCGCGGTGGCGCCTCTCGGCACCGCCCTGACCGCCACGCAACTGGAAGAAGTATGGCGCCTTTTGCCGCGGGCGGAGGACAGGGCGCTGACAATCGACCACGCGCCTGTGCTGTGTTTCGATGGCGATGCCGCGGGCGTGCGCGCGGCCGAACGAGCGGTGGAACGCGCGCTGCCCCTCATCACCCCCGCCAAAACCGTGCGCTTGATGTTTTTGCCCGAGCGCGAAGACCCCGACAGTTTACTGCGTCAGCGGGGCAAGCTGGCCTTTCAAACCCTGTTGGATCAGGCCGAATCGCTGGTCGATTATTTATGGCGCACCACGCTGTCGGGTCGCCGCCTGAAGACACCCGAAGATCGGGCCTTGTGGAAATCGGCGTTGGGCCGGCTGGTGGGTCAGGTGAACGATGCCGCCCTGCGTGATCAGTATGGGCAGGAATTTTCGGCCCGCATGGCGCAACATTATGCCAGCCGCTCGGCCCTGTCTCAGGCCAGAACGGGGGGGGCGCAGGGATATGGCGGTAAAGGGTATAATATGAAGGAAAATCAAATTGTTATCAACAGGCCGCCCCCGCCGCCCGGCCAGCTGATGCGCGATAAGGCCATGCTGGCCCTTGTGCTGCATTATCCCCCGCTGTGGGCCCAGCATCAGGAAGATGTGTTGCTGTGGGAATGTGGCGATGCCCAGCTGGAGGCCCTGCGCCAGTGTTTGGTTGATTTTCTGGGCGAAAGGGGTGACGAAGCCCTTGACGATCCTGCATTTTCCAGTCACCTTGCGGGCTGTGTGGCTGGCCATAGACAGGCCGCCGTGCTCTCGCCCCTGCTGCAAGGTCTTTTGGCGTCTAAACCGTTGTGCAAAACGGCCGCCGAAGCCATCAGGCATTGGCAGGGCATGGTGATCAAAAACCGGCAAGCCCGCCTGCAGCATGACATGCTGACAGCCAAAAACGATTACGCCGCCACGGGGGATGAAATCCATATGACACGCATTGTCGCCCTTCATCAAGAGTTGGCCATCCTTCAGGCTGAAGAAACGCAATTGCTGCTTGGCGAACAGTCGTTCTAGCGCCATCATAAGGTCTTCCGAATCACATGACCCCACCCAAAGGCAAAAAAAAAGCGCACATTGCACCCGCCGATGACGGCGACGGCGCCGAGGGTGCGGGTGATGAATCCATCAGCCGCGATGTGATTGAGCAGGCCATCAAAAAGCTGATCGCCAAAGGCAAAGAGCGCGGCTATGTGACCATTGATGAACTGAATGCGGTGCTGCCGCAGGGCAAATTATCATCAGAACAGATTGAAGATACGATGGCCATGTTATCGGACATTGGCATCAATCTGGTCGATGGCGAGGACGAGGTTGAGGATGACGCCGCCGCGCCCAAAGAAATTGCGGGTGACGATGATAATGAGTTTGGCGCCGGCAATGTAAGCGACGAGCAGGTCAGCCGGTCGGATGATCCGGTGCGCATGTATCTGCGCGAAATGGGTACGGTCGAACTGCTGAGCCGCGAAGGCGAGATTGCCATTGCCAAGCGCATTGAAGCCGGCCGCGAGATGATGATTAGCGGCATTTGCGAAAGCCCGTTGACCATTCAGGCCATTCTGGCCTGGCACGATGCGCTGCAAGACGGCAAAATGCTTCTGCGCGATATCATCGATTTGGAAGCGACCTATGATGGCGAGCCAGGCGCCATGACCGCCACGCCCAAGGAAGAAGATTTAGACGACGAGGAAGAAGCACCCGAAGAAAAAACCGAAGGCGGTGCTGAAAGTTTTTATGAGGAGGATGATGAGGCTGCCCTGTCTTTGGCCATGCTGGAAGACAAGGTGCGCCCGCAGGTGATGGAAACCTTTGAAAAGGTGGCGGTAACCTATGCCAAACTTTTCAAGCTTCAGGCGCAGCGCCATGCCGCGTTGCAAAAGGGCGAAGACGTTTCAAAACAGGCCGAGAAAAAATTTGACGTGCTGAAGGGTGAGCTGGTTGATGTGGTGCGCACCATTCACCTGAACCCCTTGCGGCTTGAGCAATTGGTGCAGCAACTTTACACACTCAACAAACGCCTGATGGGGATTGAGGGAAGAATTTTGCGCCTGGCGCTTGAT
>RFNS01000177.1 GCA_009927055.1 Alphaproteobacteria bacterium
TTGCGGTCTTGCTCATTGCGTTTTTCTGCCTTTCGGGTTCGCCCGTTATTTTCTGGACATTGGTGGCGGTCACGCTGCTTTTGGGCGTGCTGCTCATCATGCCGATTGGCGGGGCCGATATGCCGGTTGTTATCTCTATGCTTAACAGCTATTCGGGCTGGGCGGCGGCGGGCATTGGCTTTACCCTTCAAAACAATCTTCTCATCATTACGGGTGCTCTTGTGGGGGCGTCGGGGGCCATTCTTTCTTACATCATGTGCAAGGGGATGAACCGGTCGATTATCAATGTTATTTTGGGCGGTTTTGGGGGCGATACGTCATCCACTGCGGCCGCGGGCCCTGTGGGTGATAAAGCGGTGAAAAGCGGCTCGGCCGAGGATGCGGCGTTTATTATGAAAAACGCCAGCAGTGTCATTATTGTGCCCGGCTATGGCATGGCGGTGGCGCAGGCCCAGCATGCCCTGCGCGAGATGGCCGATCACCTTAAAAAACACGGCGTGCGCGTGCGCTATGCCATTCACCCTGTGGCGGGCCGCATGCCCGGCCACATGAACGTGCTGCTGGCCGAAGCCAACGTGCCGTACGATGACGTGCTGGAACTGGAAGACATTAACCGCGATTTTGCGCAAACCGATGTGGCCTTTGTGATTGGCGCCAATGATGTAACCAACCCTGCCGCCAAAACTGATCCTCAATCGCCCATTTACGGCATGCCCGTGCTGGATGTTGAGGCCGCCAAAACCGTTTTATTTGTCAAACGCTCGATGGCATCGGGCTACGCGGGCGTTGAAAACGAACTGTTCTTCCGCGACAACACCATGATGTTATTCGGCGATGCCAAAAAAATGTGCGAAGAAGTTGTGAAAGCGATGGAAGCGCTTTAGGGGCCAAGCAGCGCCTTTAACGCCGCCCCCGCATCGCCTTGCCGCAGTAAACTCTCGCCAATCAGAAAATTGTTGATGCCGGCGCGTTGCAGCGTGGCTAAATCATCTTTTGTTTTCAGGCCGCTTTCGCCCACCATCAGCCGGCCCTGTGGCACACGCGGCGCCAGACGTAAACTTGTGCTAAGATCGGTGACCAAGTTGCGCAAATTACGGTTGTTGATGCCAATCATGCCTGTGGGCAACATCAGGGCGCGTGTTAAATCTTCTTCGTCGTGCACTTCCAGCACAGTGGTCAGGCCATAATGCCCCGCGGCGGCGTGAAGATCGCGCGCCAACGCATCATCGACCGCCGCAAGGATGATGAGAATAGCATCGGCCCCCGCCGCGCGCGCTTCGGCCACCTGATAGACATCGACCATAAAATCTTTCCGCAAAATGGGCAGGCTGCACGCCGCACGCGCCAAACCAACATGAGATAAATCACCCTGAAAATGGTTGGGTTCGGTCAACACCGAAAGGCACGCCGCCCCCGCCGCCTCATACGCCCGCGCAAGATCGGGCGGCGAATAATGGGGGCACAACACACCGGCCGATGGGCTGGCGCGTTTCATTTCGGCAATCACGCCAAACTGGCCGCTTTTGTTTTTTTGCTGCAAAGCCTGCTCAAAATTTCTGATGGGCGATGCGGCGCGCACCTGAATTTCTAGCGCCGAGAGCGGGCGCAATATTTTGGCCACCGCCACACTTTCGCGCCGTTCATCGCATATTTTTTTAAGGATATCAGCCATGATGCACGCTTTGCATCTCGATAATTTTGTTGTTGAGCTTTCCATCTCTCAACAACTTTTGCGCCACAGAAAAACCTTCCCCTATATCGGCCGCTTTTTGCGCCACCACCAAAATGGCGGCCGCGTTCAGGCATGTGCTGTCGGCATAGGCGCCGCGTTCGCCAAGCGCCAAGCGCACCAAGGCGGCGGCATTGTGCTGCGCATTTCCGCCCCGAAGATGGCGCATGGGCGCGGATGCAATGCCAAATTTTTCAACCTCAATCACGCCGTCTCGCAGCTGGCCATTTTTTAATTCAACATAATCGGTGGGGGCCGAAAGGCTGATTTCATCCATACCATCGCGGCTGTGCAGCACCCACGCATGCTCGCTGCCCAGATGCAACAAAGCCTGGGCCACGGGGTGCAGCAGTTTTTGATCATACACGCCCACCACCTGATGCTTCACGCACGCGGGGCTGAGCAACGGCGCAAGGCAATTAAAAATTGTGCGCACACCCAAAGCGCGCCGCACATCGGCCACGCGTCTCAGAATGGGATGATAGAGCGGCGCCATGAGGAAACAAAAATTTTTCTGTGCCAGCGCGCGTTCAGCATCATGCCCCACAAGCTGGGTGGGAATGTTCAGCGCCTGCAGCACATCGGCCGAGCCAGATTGGCTGCTAACCGCGCGGTTGCCGTGTTTTGCCATTGTCACACCACAGGCTGATGCCAACAGCGCCGCAGCGGTTGAGATGTTGAGCGTGTGCAACCCATCGCCACCCGTGCCGCAATTATCGGCCGCCCCCGCTGGCGCCTGTATCGTATGCGCCTCGGCCCGCAAAAAACGCGCCGCGACCACCAGCATGTCTGCCGTCACGGCATGGTGCGAAAGGGCCAGCAAAAATTCTCCCACCACACGCGCGTCGGCCCCATCATCAAACATCGATTGAAAGGCCTGCTGCAACGCCTCAGCCGGCAGGGGCTGATGCTGCAGCGTGCTTGTGAAGGTTGCCAAGATAGTGGTTGCGTTCATGGATGATACTTTCGTTCACCGTACCGGCCCCCATTTTCAGGAAATTAGCCAGAATTTGGTATCCGTGTTCTGTCATAATGCTTTCGGGGTGAAATTGCACGCCGCACAAAGGCGCCCCCACATGAGCCATGGCCATGATCAACCCATCCTCTGTCCAGGCGGTGGGCACCAGCGCCGCCGGAAGATTATGACGTTCAACAATCAGCGAATGATAGCGCGTCACCATGAACGGAGACGGCACCCCCGCCAAAAGCCCCTGGCCCACATGGCTGATGCGCTCGGTCTTGCCGTGCCTTGGCTGTGGCGCACGTATGACCTTGCCGCCCATTGCTTGCCCAAGGGCCTGATGCCCAAGACACACACCCAGCAGCGGAATTTTTTCACGCTCGGCCACCTTGATCAGATCAAGGCACACGCCGCTTTCATTCGGCGTGCAGGGGCCGGGCGACAGCACAATATAATGAGGTTTCAGGGCCAGCGCGTCATCAGATGTCAGCGCATCGTTGCGATACACGCTTACCTTTGCGCCCAGTTCTTGCAAATAGTGCACCAGGTTGAAGGTAAAGCTGTCATAATTATCAATCAGCAAAAGCATGCCGTATTATAGGATGATACGACGAAATAATAAAATCATTGGCCTTGCAAAAACGCCTCAATTTCCTGTGGCGTGCCCACGTTAACGCCCACAAAATCTTTATCAATGCGCTTGGCAAGGCCGGTCAACACGTTGCCATGACCCATTTCAACCACGCGCTGCACGCCCTGCGCCTTGGCAAACAGCATGCTTTCGCGCCAGCGCACGGGCGCTGTGACCTGCTTCACCAGCAAATCGCGCAAGGTGGCGGGGTCGCTTTCGGCGGCCGCCGTGACATTGGTAATGACAGGCGCCACAGGCAGCGACATATCAACCTCGGCCAGCGCTTCAGCCATCGTCTCGGCCGCCGGCTGCATGAGGGGTGAATGAAAGGGCGCGCTGACATTTAATTTGATAGCCCGCTTAATTCCCTTGGCCGCAGCCAAAGCGATGGCCCGATCGATGGCCGCCATATGACCGCTGATAACCACCTGCCCCGGTGCATTATCATTCGCGGCCACGCACACGTCGCCTTGTGCTGCCGCGCGGGCAATATCTTCGGCCTGTGACAAATCGGCGCCAATCAGCGCGGCCATGCCCCCCTGCCCCACAGGCACAGCGCTTTGCATGGCCTGCCCCCGTATTTTTAGCAGCCGGGCCGCCACATAGGGTGAAAAAGTGCCCGCCGCCGCAAGGGCCGAATATTCGCCCAAACTGTGCCCCGCCACATAGCGCGCCTGCGTTAAAAGGCTGAAGGCCCCCTGTTTTTGCAGCACCTTTAGGACAGCCAGCGAGGCCGCCATAATGGCCGGCTGGGCATTTTCGGTCAGCTGTAATTGGTCCTCTGGCCCTTCGAACATCAGGCGTGAAAGATTTTGCTTTAGCGTTTCATCAATTTCCTGCAAAAATTCGCGTGCTTCGGGGAAAGAATCAGCCAAAGCTTTACCCATGCCCACGGTCTGGCTGCCTTGGCCCGGAAAAACAAAAAGAGTAAGGTTTGTCATGATGTGCACTGAACTGACTTGCCCCACTGCTGTCAAGAGCATGCGGGGCCGCCCATGATCATCATCACCGGTGGTGCTGGCTTTATTGGATCGTGCCTGGTGGCGGGGCTGGAGCGTGCGGGGGCTGGGCCGCTTGTGATCTCGGACTGGCTGGGGGTTGGAGAGAAATGGCGCAACATTGCCAAGCGCCAGCTGTTTGATGTGGTGCCGCCCGAACATCTGCTGCCTTTTTTAGAAAAAAACAGCCGCGATGTATCGATGATTTTTCATATGGGGGCCATCTCCAGCACCACCGAACGCGATGACGACGCGATCGTGAAAAACAATTTTCATCTCAGCCGCGATTTGTGGAATTTTTGCGCCGCGCATGGCAAACGTCTTATTTACGCTTCATCGGCCGCCACCTATGGCGATGGCACCCTGGGGTTTGATGATGATGACACACCTGAGCACCTGGCCATACTGCAACCACTTAATTTATATGGGTGGAGCAAACATGCGTTTGATCGCTGGGTGGTCTCACAACAAAATGCACACCAAAAACCTGCGCAGTGTGCGGGGCTGAAATTTTTCAATGTCTATGGCCCGCATGAATATCATAAAGAAAATATGCGCAGCGTGGTGCATCAGGTTTTTCCGTTTGCCATGAAGGGCGAAGCGTTTTCGCTGTTCAAATCGCACAATCGACTATACAGCGATGGCGGCCAGCTGCGTGATTTTATCTGGGTGGGCGATTGTGTCGATATCATGCTGTGGCTTTATGCCAACAAAGGTGTCAGCGGTTTGTTGAACGTGGGCACGGGCAAGGCCCGCAGCTTTGCCGATCTGGCCAGCGCGGTTTATGCCGCCACAGGCAAACCGCCCAACATCACCTATCGCGACATGCCCCAAGAATTGCGCGGCAAATACCAATATTTCACCGAAGCCACCACCACCAAGTTGCGCAACGCGGGGTATGAAAAACCCTTCACCTCGCTGGAAGATGGCGTGCGCCAGTATGTGCAAAACTATTTGCAGCAAGACCCCTATATGTGAGGAACAATGGAAACAGAATTGCTCAACCACATTCCCAAACTGAAAAACAAGCGCGTGCTGGTGCTGGGCGATGTGATGCTGGATCGTTTTATTTATGGCGCGGTCGATCGCATTTCGCCCGAAGCCCCCATTCCTGTGTTCAAAATCCAGCGCGAACAAATGGTGCTGGGCGGCGCCGGCAACGTGGTGCGGAATATTTGCGCGCTGGGCGGCCAGGCCGATTTGATTGGCGTTCTGGGGCAAGATCAGGCCGGTTATGATTGCAGCAAGCTGCTGAGCGATGTGCCCGACGCCGTGTCGCTGATGTTGACGCTGCCCGAACGGCCCACCACCCGAAAAACCCGCTATATCTCCAGCGGCCAGCAAATGCTGCGCACCGACCAAGAAACCACCGAAGCGCTGACACGCGACGATGAAGAACAAATTTTGTCGCGCGCGGCCACGGCGTTAAACGATGTGGATGTGGTGATTGTGTCTGATTATGCTAAGGGCGTATGCTCGCCGCGCATTGTGGCCGAGACCATTCGCATGGCGCGTGAAAAAAACAAGCCGGTGCTGGTTGATCCCAAAGGGCGCGATTATACCCGTTATCGGGGCGCCACCATGCTGACGCCTAATCGCAAAGAACTGCAAGAAGCCACACATGCCGATGCCATTAAAACAGTCATCGATGCTGAAATGGCCGCGCGCGTTCTGCTCACCGCCTATAATATCGATTATGTGCTGGCCAAAATGGGCGGCGATGGTATTTGCCTTGTCCCGCGTGATGGCAAAGCCACGCACGTGCGCGCCAGCACGCGCGAAGTGTTTGATGTAACAGGCGCAGGCGATACCGTGGTGGCCACCATGGCCTTGGCGATGGCGGCCAAACTCTCGCTGCATGATGCGACAGCGCTGGCCAACACGGCGGGTTCACTGGTGGTAGGCAAACTGGGCACGGCCACCATCACGCTGGATGAAATGGCCAACGCCATTCAGAAAGACGCGGCCATTCGCACCAACACAAAACTAATGGATAAAAATGAAGCCCAACAGCAATGCGAACGCTGGCGCAAGCAGGGCATGAAAATTGGTTTGACCAATGGCTGTTTCGATATTTTGCATGCTGGGCATATTGCCTCGCTGCGGCAGGCGCGCGCGGCGTGCGATAAACTTGTCCTCGCCCTCAACAGCGATTTATCGATTAAGCGGCTGAAAGGCCCCGAAAGGCCGGTGCAGAGCGAAGATGTGCGGGCCGAGGTTCTGGGCGCGCTCAGCCTTGTCGATTTAATTGTCATCTTCGATGACGACACACCGCTGGAGCTGATTAAAACCCTGCGCCCACAGGTGCTGATCAAAGGGGCCGATTATACCCCCGAACAGGTTGTGGGCTGGCCCGATGTGAAAAGCTGGGGGGGCGAACTGGTTTTGGTGCCCTTGGTGCAGGGGCAAAGCACCACACGCACAGTTGAAAAACTTCGCAACAAAGGCTCGGCCACAGGATGAAGGTTGGCTTCAGCTTTCCTGGCGTGAATGATGGCACACACGGCGTGGTGTATGGCCTTGATGTGGCCATTAAAAATCTTGTCACAGCCTTTTGCAAATATTCAGGGCAAGAGACGCTGGATGTGATCGCCGATGGTGATGCGCCCGAACAATTCATGCGCATGGCCACGGGGTGCGGCATCTCGCCACACGTCATTCAAACTTATTCCGCTAAAAATCCGCAACATTTTTTTGATGCGCTTGATGTTATCTTTCACCCCGATCCGCTGCTGACAAAAATGGCCTGGCAGCGCGCCCAAGGCCTTCAAAAACTGGTGCCGCTTTGCGGTGTTGTGCACACCCCCTCCACCGAGCGGGTGATGCAGGCGATGGTCGATTTGGCCCTGGCCCCCACGTTCGATTGCGATGCGCTGGTGTGCCCTTCGCGCGCGCTGGCCAGCAGCGTGCAAGAATTATGGGCGGGGTGGGGCGACTATCTGGCATGGCGTCTGGGCAAAAAATTTGTGGCGCCGCTTCACACGCCTGTCATTCCACTCGGCACCGATGTGGCGGCAAAAGCCGCGCTGGCTGCCCCCGCGCTCCGGTCGGTTCAGCGGCAGCAGCTTGCCCTTGGCGATGATGATGTTGTGCTGCTGTTTGTAGGACGGCTGAGTTTTGCGACAAAAACCCACCCCATCAGCATGCTGATGGCTGCTGAAGAAGCCGCCATTCAATTACACGGACAAAAAAACATTCATCTTATCATGTATGGTTATTTTGAGCCGGCGTTGATGGAAAAACCATTTCAACAACTGGCCAAACAATTTTGCACCCACGCCACTGTTCATTTCATTCAGAACAACGATGCGCGCTTTCCCCAGGGCCTGTGGGCGGGGGCCGATATTTTTCTGTCACTCATCGACAACATCCAAGAAAGTTTTGGCCTGACGCCTGTCGAGGCGATGGCCTGCGGTCTGCCCGCCATCATCAGCGATTGGGATGGATACAAAGACACCGTGAAGGATGGCGAAACAGGTTTTCTTATTCCCACCTGTGCGCCCACTGCCGTGGCAGGCCACGCCATTGCGCACCATTATTTTAACAACACATGCAATTATGGCGAGATGTTATCATCATGCAGTCAATCAACCGCCATTGATATTCAGGCCGCCGCCATTGCCATTGTGGCACTGGCCGGCACTCCTGCGCTGCGCCAGCGCATGGGCGACGCTGCCGCCCAGCGCGCCCACACCATGTTCGATTGGCCCGTTGTCATGGCCATGTACCGCGATTTGTGGGCCGCCCAAAAAGCCAGCGCTGAAACACTGCATGCCGAAACCCCCATGCCGACTGGTTTTTTTCCTGCCAGCCACCCCAATCCGTTTCGCGTTTTTCAATCTTATCCTTCCACCACGCTGCAGCCGCACACCACACTGATGCGCAGTGATACAGCGCCCGCCATCATGGCTATTCTTCAAAACCCCATGAATTTTTTTATGCCCAATCTTTTGCTGCCACCCGACCAGATGGAACAGTTATCGCAACACTTTTCATCGCCCGCTTCTGTGGCCACCGTATTGAACGGCGTGCACGATGATATAATGATGCGCAGTCTTGGCTGGCTTCTGAAATTTGGAGTGCTGCACGTTGTTTGATCTTCTCGCCCTCGCCACCTGGAGCATGCCCATGAAAGTGGGTGTGGGATTTTTCACAGGTCTGCTGTGGGGCAGCCTTGTCAGCGCGCTCAGCTTCCGCCTTCCCCGTTTTTTGGCTATCGGCACACAACGCAGTTTTTGCCCCGCATGCCAAACAAAACTTGGCCCCGCGCAACTTATTCCGCTTGTTTCATTCCTGCTGCAGGGCGGTCAGTGCCATGCGTGCCGCACGCCCATTCATGCGCGCTACCCGCTCATTGAATGTTTGTGCGGGCTTTTGTCGCTCATCATCTGGCAGCATGCCCACAGTTTTTCGGCGGTGGCGCTTCATTCTGCCATGATGGTGGCCTGCATGACCATTTGTGTGATTGATCTTGAAAATCAGCGGCAATCGCGCGGCATGTGGCTTTTTTTGTGGGCGCTTGTGGCGTTGATCATTGTGCTGCAGCCGGCACCCACCAAAAATCCGCTTTATGTGGTGGCGGGGCTTTCGGTGGCGGGCGCGGCCATTGCCTACGGCCATCATCAGCGCCCTGCCAGCCAATCGCTGTGGTATGGTCAGGCCCCCATTGGGCTGGCGCTGGCGGCGTTTGATGTGACACACCTTCTGCACTTTTTTATGCTGTCAGGCACGTTGATGATCATCACCGAATACGGCTATCAGCAAGAAACGCTGGAGCGACGACATGCCGTGGCCACGCTGGCGTTTACACTGCTCACCGTCACCATTTTGGCTTAGGCGCCGCCTAACACTTTCTCAATGGCTGCAATGGCGGCGGGCATTTGCGCCACGTTGGTGCCGCCGGCCTGCGCCATATCGGGCCTGCCGCCGCCGCCTTGGCCGCCCACGGCACTTGCGGCCACTTTCACCAACTCTACCGCATCCACTTTGCCCGCCAAATCGGGCGTGACGGCCACCACCACCGACACTTTTTCCTCAAAACTCGCCACCACCGCCACCACGCCCGATTTTACCTGCGCCTTCAGTTGATCGGCCAGCGGTTTGAGTTCGCGCGCGGGCATATCGTGCAGCACGCGGCTGATAAAATTCACACCCGCCACCACGCGCGGCGCATCGTTGCTGTTGGCCGCCCCGCCCCCAAAACCGCCCAGGGCCAGCTGGCGGCGCAAATCGGCCACCTCGCGCTCCAGTTTTCTGCGCTCGTCCATCACGGCATCCAGGCGCTGCGGCACATCGCCCACCGCCACTTTCAGTTGCGCCGCCACCTGCTGCAGCAGATTTTCCTGATGCTGAAAATATTTCAGCGCTTCCTGTCCTGTCACGGCCTCAATACGGCGCACGCCGGCCGCCACCGCGCTTTCGCCGATGATTTTGAACAGGCCAATATCGCCCGTGCGTGTCACGTGCGTGCCGCCGCAAAGCTCGATTGAGTATTCGCGATCGTGCACAGGGCCACCCATGCTGACCACGCGCACTTCATCGCCATATTTTTCACCAAACAACGCCATAGCGCCCAGTTTAATCGCCTCATCGGGCGTCATGATGCGTGTGGTCACTTCTGAATTAAGTTGCACGCGCTCGTTCACCGCATATTCAACCGCGCGCAAATCATCCGGCGTAGGCGGCACAGGCTGGCTGATATCAAACCGCAACCTGTCATGCGCCACGCGCGATCCTTGCTGCGCCACGTGCGTGCCCAATCTTTCGCGCAAGGCCTGATGCAACAAGTGCGTGGCACTGTGATGCGCACGAATAGCATTACGGCGCTGATGATTAACGCGCATGCGCAGCTTATCGCCTACACTTAATTTTTCACCATCTTTAAGAACAACCCGGTGTGCAAAATATTTGCCCAGTTTTTTTTTGCGTATCTTTGACAAAAATTGTTTGCCCCATTTCTGTTTGCAGCCATCCTTCATCACCCACTTGGCCGCCACTTTCAGCGTAGAAAGGGGTTTGGTTCGTCAGCACGTCTAACTCTGAAGGGCCGGTGGCGTTTTGAACCTGCTGCCCACTCAACACCAAAGTTGTGATCACCGCCTCGGCATCTTCGGTGCTATACCCCAAAAATTCAGTTGCCTGATGTTGCGCCTGCACATCAAACCACACTTTATCATCACCCACCTCGCCGCTGCCGGCCCAGGCTTTGCGCGCATCGGCGCGCTGACGCTCTAACGCCGCATCAAACGCGGCCATATCCACATCAATGTTTTTGGCGCGCAACGCATCTTGTGTCAGATCGATGGGAAAGCCAAACGTATCATAAAGTTTGAAGGCCGTATCGCCAGAAAATTTTGTACCATGCGGCAATTTGGCTGTTTCTTCTTCCAGCAACTTCAGGCCGCGACCCAGCGTTTGCAAAAAGCGTGTTTCTTCCAGCTTCAATGTTTCGGTGATTAGCGATTGCGCGCGCACCAGCTCGGGGTAAGCCACGCCCATGTGCTTCACCAACTCTGGCACAAGGCGGTAAATGACAGGTTCCTTGGCGCCCAGCAAATTGGCATGACGCATAGCGCGCCGCATGATACGGCGCAGAACATAGCCGCGACCTTCGTTGCTGGGCATCACGCCATCGGCCAGCAAAAAGCTGGTGGCGCGCACATGATCGGCCATCACCCGATAGCTGGCTTTTTGCGGGCCGTTCGCATCGACCTTCAAAATATCGGCCGCCGTGCCGATGATGTGTTTGAACAAATCAACATCATAATTTGAATGCACGCCCTGCAATATCGCCGCCATGCGCTCTAGCCCCATGCCGGTATCGACCGATGGTTTGGGCAGGTTGATACGCTTGCCGCCTTCCTGCTCCTCGAACTGCATGAAAACTAAATTCCAAAACTCAAGAAAACGATCGCCATCTTCCTCAGGGCTGCCGGGCGGTCCGCCCTGCAAGACTGGCCCCTGATCGATAAAAATTTCGGTGCACGGCCCGCATGGCCCCACATCGCCCATGCGCCAGAAATTGGCCGAGGTATGAATGCGGATAATTTTATCATCAGAAAAGCCAGCGATTTTTTTCCACAAACCTGCGGCCTCATCATCTTCATGATACACCGTGACCAGCAAATTTTTGGGCGATAACCCAAAATCTTTCGTCACCAATTCCCACGCATAGGCGATGGCCTGCTCTTTGAAATAATCGCCGAATGAAAAATTGCCCAGCATTTCAAAAAAGGTGTGATGGCGCGCGGTATAGCCCACATTCTCCAAATCATTGTGCTTGCCGCCGGCGCGCACGCTTTTTTGCGCCGTCGTGGCGCGCGTATAGGGGCGCTTTTCAACCCCTGTGAAAACATTTTTGAACTGCACCATGCCGCTATTGGTGAACATAAGGGTGGGATCATTCCGCGGCACCAACGGGCTGCTTTCCACCACCTGGTGGCCGTTGCGGGCAAAATAATTCAAGAACGTGCTGCGAATATCGGTAAGTGTTTTCATGGCGACCTCGCCTTCAGCTTAACCCGCTTTGTGGCATAGCGAAAGCCCGATTTTTCGGCCAGCAGCCACGGCGGATGAAGGCGTTGAATGTGGCGGAAAACAGGGCATTTTTCATGGTGACTGCCGGGCAGATATCCAACACTCATTAAAAATTCGCCCACAATTTCTGGCCCCATGAAGCGGAATGTTTGGCGCATCGCCTTCACCCATTCGGGCTTTGTTTGGGGGTGTTGCTGCTTCAGCCAACCCGATAGCCCGCCCTCGCGCCCCAACCCCACCACCACCTGCGCATTGTGAATGATGGATAAAATTTTCAAACGATTACGGATGATGCGTTCATCATCCAATAGGGCCGCGATTTTCTGATCATCAAACTTTGCCACGCGCCTTGGGTTGAAGTTGGCAAAGGCTTTGTTCATGCCGGCGCGGCGTTTCAAAACCAACTCCCAGCTTAGCCCCGCCTGCATAATTTCAAGACATAATCGCTCAAACAACACTGTGTCATCCTCTTGCGGATAACCATATTCATGCGCGTGATAGCGATGGTGGACAGGATGATGGAGCGCAAGGGTGCAGTAGTCGCTCAATCTACAAGACCTTTTTTAGATAAAAAATTTCAGGATCATTTTCATCCAACCCATTGACTATACCTACTTCCATAAAACCTAAAGATATAAAAAGAGAGCGTGATCCATGATTACTTTGATTGGCTGACGTAAAAAGTTTTTGTGTTTTACATTCGCCAACAAAATGCTCAAGTAATTTTTTACCAACCCCTTTGCGGCGATGATTTTTTGAAACAATGATCAAAGAAACAAACCCATTGCAAAAAAATGTATAATCCATAACACCATAGGCAATTATTTTTTATTTAATACAACAACTGCCATTTTATTATCGTTCATCGATGATACTATAAAATCTCTTCTTACTTGACTTAACAATGCAATGTCATCAATGGCATATATTTCTTCTACGTCAGTGGATGTTGCGGAACGTATCAACATAACAACCATGCTATCTGAAAAACGGGAAAACTTCCAACTTAATTAAGCTGTAAACAATCACCCACAACACCACGGTCACGCCTGTTGTCACAACCAATTTTTTTCTTATGTTTGCCTGCTGCGGGGCGCCGGGCATGGCGCCTTTCACGTCTTTTTCTGGGGCACCCATATTCATGGGCAGCACCATAAAAATAACAATCCACCAAATCGCCGTAAACACCACCACGCCTGAAAAAAAATCCATCACACCACCCGCGAGACATGAATTTCAAGCATAGGTCGTTTGGCAAAGGCCGTGTTCAGAAGCTTGCGCAGGGCCTGCCCCGCCATGTTCTTGATGGCGTTATCATCCAGCCGTGCTGATTTGGGCATTTGTTCCAGCGCCGCCACAATTTCTTCGGCCGCTTCTTCACGCAGTTTGGCATCTTCTGGTGCATCGCGATCGGTGATGCCCACAAAGGTCACCTGCGGATGATCGAGCAAGCGCCCCGCGCGATCGAGCACGATAGAAGCAATGGCGACACCGCTGTAACTGAGTTTCCGGCGATCTTGCACAGCCCCCCGCTTCATGGGGCGCAGCACTTTGCCATCCACACCCCAGAGGCCGCTTTCAACCTCGGTCACCACATGGGGTTGGCCGGGGGTCAGTTGAATAAGCTGTCCGTTGTCAGGAATAATGTGGGCGCGCGTCTGACAACTTTCGGCAATATCAATATGAGCTTTTTGGTGACGCAACTCGCCATGCACGGGCACAGAAATTTGCGGGCGTATGATTTGATAAAGCTCGGCAATCTCATCGCGCGCGGCGTGACCAGAAACATGCACGCCTGGTTCATTCTCATCGGTTAAAACATGTATTTTGGCGAACATCAGCGCATTTTGAAGTCTGGCAATGGCTTTTTCGTTGCCCGGAATATCGCGGCTGGAGAAAATAACATGATCGCCTGGATCAAGATCAACCTCAGGGTGATCGCCCGCCGCAATGCGCGAAAGGGCCGATTTCACCTCGCCCTGGCTGCCGGTGCAGGCAATCACCACCTCGCTGGGCGCAAGGTGCATAATTTCGCTGTCTGACAGAAAGTCATTAAACTCGGGCAGATAGCCGCATTCATACGCAATTTCGGCATTGCGCCACATCGAACGCCCCACAAGACCAAACGCGCGCTTATTCGCCTTGGCGGCCTTATAGGCGGTTTGCAGGCGTGTAATGTTGCTGGAAAAACATGTGACAACAATGCGCCTGTTCAGGCGGCTGAACATTTCTGTAAAGTGACGCAGTACATCAACTTCGCTTCCCGTACGGCCAGGCACAGGGGCATTGGTGCTGTCGCCCACCAGCGCCAAAACTCCCTTCTGGCCAAAGGCGCGCAAGGCTTCAAAATTGGTGGGTTGTCCCACAAGGGGCGTTGGATCGAATTTATAATCGCCCGTATGCAGCACGCGCCCCACCGGCGTTTCAATGGCCAGCATGCTGGATTCAGGGATCGAGTGCGTGACATGGATAAGTTTCACATCGAAAGGCCCCAGCTGAAAACCGCCGTTGAGGGGAAGTTCTTTGATCCGCGCCTTGCCTTGCAAATCAGCCTCAACCAAACGTGCACGAATTAAACCCGCCGTGAATGGTGTGGCGTAAATGGGACATTGCAACTTGTGCCATAAATGAGAAAGCGCCCCATAATGATCTTCGTGCGCATGGGTCACCACAATGCCCACCAAATCATCACGCCGCGCTTCGATAAAACTGATATCGGGCATCAGCAAATCGATGCCGGGGGTTGTGTCGTCGCCAAAACTGACGCCACAATCAATCATCAACCACTTGCCGCCTGTGCCATACAGGTTCAGGTTCATGCCAATTTCGCCGCTGCCGCCAAGGGGCAGAAACCACAAGGCATCGTGCGGGGGAGAGTAATCGGTGGCTTTTTTCTGCTTGCTCATAATAAAACTTTGTCCTTTCAACGTCAGTTTTCGTGCACCAAACGCACATCTTCGGCAGTGATGGTGGTCAACCTGCCATCGTGCAGCCTTAACTGCAAGCTGCCATCCTTCTGCAGGCCGCAAAACAGCCCAAGCCCCAGCGGCGTCTGATACTGGCACGCACGATCGACATGATCTTCCCATGCCGCCCTGATCGGATCAAACCCCTGCTGGTGATACAGGGCCAGCCAGTGGTTAAGGTGCAACAAAAGACTGGATAAAACATTGGGCACGCTCTGAGCGGCCCCCAGTTGCGCCATGCTGGTGGCAATCTCTTTCACCGGCGCGGCCACCGACATAATATTCACGCCCACGCCCATCACCAGGCACATGGTGTGCGCCACCATCTCGGTTTCCAGCAGAATGCCGCTGATTTTCTTGCCCTCAACCCGCACATCGTTCGGCCATTTCAGCTGTACGGCGTGATGGGGCAAAAAACTGGCGCAGGTGCTGTGCACCGCCATGCCCGCAATAAAGGCGTAATGAGCAAGATTCTGAAAACCACCCTGCGGATGCAGCAGAACTGAACAATATAGGTTGCCGGGCGGCGCATGCCACGGCCGACCATGGCGGCCACGCCCCGCGGTCATGCGCTCGGCCACCACCACTAACCCTTCCGCCTCGCCCACGCGCGCGGCCTTCAGCACGTCATCATTGGTGCTGGATGTTTCGTTGATCCACTGAATGCGCCAATCAATCATCATCAATGCAATCATCATCAATCATCGCCGCCGCATCAGCAGGCATCAGCGCAGCAGCAGGCCTCGCGCGGCCTCCAGCGCGGTGCCGATAATGGGCTGCGGCGCCACGCAAAACAACACCATATACCCCGCACTGATGGCGATGACAGCGCGCAGGCCAATTTCGGACACAGCGTCGGTGCCGTGGTCGGGTTCATCAAAATACACCAGTTTGACAATGCGGATGTAGTAATAACAGGCCACAGCGCTCATCAGCAGGCCCACCAGCGCCAGCCAAATCAGCTGCGCTTCCGCGGCCGCCATAAACACATAAAACTTCCCAAAAAAACCAGCCAACGGGGGCACACCCGCCAAAGAAAACATGTTGATGGTCAGCGCCAAGGCCAGCAGCGGCCGTGTTTTTGAAAGCCCCTTCAGGTCGCTCAGATTCTCCACCGCGGTGCCGTTGTGACGCAGGCACAAGATGACCGCAAAGGTGCCCAGGGTATTGAGAAAATAAATGGCCAGATAGACAAGCAACCCCTGCAACCCTTCGGCTGTGCCTGCGGCAAGCCCCACCAGCCCATAGCCCACATGCGCGATGCTGCTATAGGCCATCAGTCGCTTGATGTTGGTTTGGGTAATGGCGGCGAAGCCACCCAAAATCATGCTGGCGAGGGAGAGGAAAATAATAATCTGCTGCCAGTCGTTAAAGGCGCCCATCAGCGGCTCTAGCAACAGGCGGGCGAACACGGCCATGGCCGCCACCTTGGGGGCCGCCGCAAAATAGGCTGTGACAGGTGTGGGCGCGCCCTGATACACATCGGGCGCCCACATATGAAAGGGCACCGCCGACACCTTAAAGGCCATGGCCGCACACACAAACACCAAACCAAACAGCACAGGCATGGGCAGCGCCCCACCTTGTGAAAGGCTGCTGGCCAGCACAAGATAATCGGTGCTGCCAAAACTGCCATACAGCAGCGACATGCCATAAAGCATGAGGCCCGATGACAAAGCCCCCAGCACAAAATATTTCAAGCCCGCTTCCGATGATGCCAGCCTGTCACGCTGAAAAGCCGCCAGCACATAAAGGGCCAGCGCCTGAAGTTCTAAGGCCATGTAAAGCGACAACAAATCGTGCGCCGATATCATCAGCATCATGCCCAGCGCGGCCAGCATAATCAGCACCGCAAGTTCAGGCCGTGCAATGCTGTGACGGCGTGCATAGGCATCGGCCATGAACAGCGCCAGCGCCGAACCCAGCAGCACCACCACTTTCACATAACTGGCAAAGGAATCGTGCACCAAAAAACCGTTGAGGTAATATTGGCGCTGGTCGGGCATCTGCCACACCAGAAAAGCAGCGATGATGCAATAAATCATGCCCACAAGGTTGGCGGTGCCGCTGACCCGATCGCCCGCAAACACGCCATACATCAGCAGCAGTAAGGCGCCCGCGGCCATCAGAATTTCAGGCGATAGCAAGACAAATTCAGCCGATGAAATCATTCCACACCTCCCCTCGCCTCAGCCCCTGTCGCTTCGGTGCTGACGTAGGTTTGATAATTTTCAACGAATGATTTCAGCGTAGGGGCCATCATCTCGCGCACGGGGCCGGGCGCCAGGCCAAGCCACAACACCAACACCACCAGAGGAATAAAAATAATATATTCGCGCAACGATAAATCGGGCATGGCCTGCGCATCGGCATGACGGCTCTCGCCATAAAACATGCGCCGGTAAAGCAGCAGCATATAGGCCGCGCCCAAAATGACTCCCAGGCCGGCCAGAGCCCCCCACACACTGCCGCGTAAAAAGGCCCCCATCATGCTTAAAAATTCGCCCACAAAACCGCTGGTGCCGGGCAGGCCCACGCTGGCCAGAGTAAACACCATAAAGACGATCGCATAACGCGGCATGTTATTGGCCAGCGCGCCATAGCGGGCGATATCGCGCGTGTGCAGCCTGTCATACACCACGCCCACGCACAAAAACAAAGCCGACGACACAACCGTGTGCGAGAGCATGACAAACATGGCCCCCTCCACCCCCACCTGGTTGCCGGCAAACAGCCCCAGCGTGACATAGCCCATGTGCGCGACCGAAGAATAGGCGATCAATTTCTTCAAATCGGTCTGCGCCAGCGCCACAAGAGAGGTGTAGATAATGGCAATCACACTCAGCACCAAAACAAATTCGCTGAAATAGTGGCTGGCTTCGGGCAGCAGCTGCATTTGAAAACGCATCAGGCCATAGCCGCCCATTTTTAGCAGCACACCCGCCAGAATGACCGAACCCGCTGTCGGCGCCTCGACGTGCGCGAACGGCAGCCAGGTGTGGAATGGCCACATGGGCGTTTTGACCGCAAAGGCCGCAAAAAACGCTAGCCACAGCCACCGCGCCAAATCGAACGGAATATCGGGGTTTTTCATCAGCACTGTCATATCGGTTGTGCCGCCGTGAATGGCCAGCACCATCAGCCCCAGCAGCAGCAGCACCGAACCCGCAAAGGTGTAAAGGAAAAATTTGAACGCGGCATAAATGCGCCCCTGCCCGCCCCAGATACCGATCATCAGGAACATGGGGATCAGCACCCCTTCGAAAAACAGATAGAGCAACACCAGGTCAAGTGCCGTGAACATGCCAATCATCATGGTTTGCAGCACCAGCAGCGCGATCATAAATTCCTTGGTGCGTTTGGTGATGCCGCTATAGGCCGAAAGCACGCAAATGGGCGCCAGCAGGGCCGAGATCAGAACAAACCACACCGAAATGCCATCAACACCCTTATGATACGCAATGCCCCATTTCTCCATCCACACATGTTTTTCAACCAGCTGAAAGCCGGGGTTGGCGGGGTCGAACACCTGGAACAGATACAGCGAAATGATGGCGTTGATGATGCAGGTGACAAGGGCGATGAGGCGCGCGGGCCCGGCTGTTTTTTCCTCCACCCCATTCACAAACAGGAAAATAAGGGCCACCCCCAGCAGCGGAAAATAAGTGACAAGCGAGAGGATAGGAATGTCGGTCATCGATTATCCCCGCACGCTAAACCAGGTCAGCAACAGCGCCACACCCAAAACCATCACAAAGGCATAGTGGTATACATAACCCGTTTGAAGCGGGCCGATTTTTTTGGCCACACGCACCACAGCACCCGCCACGCCATCGGGCCCAAAGGCATCGATCAACTTGCCATCGCCCGTGTGCCAGAAAAAACGCCCCAGAAATTGCGCTGGCCGCACAAACACAGCCGCATAAATCTGATCAAAATAATATTTATTGAAAAAGAGTGTGTACACAACGCCAGCGCCTTTGGCCACTTTGGCGGGCCATTCGGGCTTGCGTTCATAAAATAAATAAGCCGTCGCAATGCCCGAAAGAGCGGCCACCAAGGGCAGCCACTTCACCCACGTGGGCACATGGTGCGCATTCTCAATGGCGTCTTGGCCGTCAATCACCTTGATCGCCTCGCCCCAAAACTCCGCCCGCCAGTGGCCCACAAAAAATTCATACCCCACATAACCGGCCAGCAAAGCCCCTGCCGCCAGCGGCAACAGCGGCCCCAGCATGCTCCACGGACTTTCGTGTGCGTGTTCGAGGGTGTGATGATCCATGCGCGGCGTGCCATGGAAGGTCATGATAAGAAGTCGCCACGAATAAAGCGCCGTGAGATAGGCGCACACAATACCCAGCCAGAAGGCCATGGTGCCAAACCATGTGTGGTGGGCAAAGGCGGCCTCAAGAATAATATCCTTCGAATAAAAACCGGCCATGCCAAAAAGGCCCGGAATACCCACGCCCGCCAGCGCCAGCGACCCCACCCACATCATGACATAGGTCGCGGGGATTTTTCGCCATATCCCGCCCATGTACCGCATATCCTGCTGGCCATCCAGCGCGTGGATGACGCTGCCCGCCCCCAAAAACAACAGCGCCTTGAAAAAGGCGTGTGTCATCAGGTGAAAAATGCCAGCGCTATAGGCCGACACACCCAAGGCAAAAAACATATAGCCCAGCTGGCTCATGGTTGAATAGGCGATGACGCGCTTAATATCGAACTGCGTCATGCCAATGGTGGCCGCCACGATGGCGGTCAGGGCGCCCACAATGGTCACCACCTGCAGGGCGAAGGGCGCAAATTCAAACATCGGCGAAAGGCGCGCCACCATAAACACACCTGCCGTTACCATGGTGGCGGCATGAATAAGGGCCGAGACAGGCGTGGGCCCCTCCATCGCATCGGGCAGCCAGGTGTGCAGCCCCAGCTGGGCCGATTTGCCCATAGCCCCAATAAACAGCAGCAAACAGGTGGTGGTGAGGGCGGGCAACTCCATGCCCAAAAAGTCAAAACGCGCATCGGCCAGCTGCGCGGCCCCTGCAAAAATATCGGCAAACTGAATGCTGCCGAACAGCTGAAAGCACGCGAAGATGCCCAGTAAAAACCCAAAATCGCCCACGCGGTTGACCAAAAAAGCCTTCATGCTGGCATCGTTGGCACTTTCTTTGTGATACCAGAAGTTGATAAGAAGATAGCTGGCCAGCCCCACGCCCTCCCACCCGAAAAACAGCTGCAATAAATTATCGGCCGTCACCAGCATCAGCATAAAAAAGGTGAACAGCGACAGATACGCCATAAAGCGCGGAATGCTTTTGTCGTGCGACATGTAGCCGCATGAATAAAAATGCACCATGGTCGAGACGCCATTGACCACCAGCAGCATCACCACCGTCAGTGTATCAAAACGCAAGGCCCAGTTGACCTGCATGCCTTCGGTGATCACCCACGGGGCCAGCACCATGGTTCTCACGTGGCCCAGCACCGCCACATCATAAAACAGAAAGACAGAGGCCAGCAGCGCCACCACCATGCCCGCGCATGTTAAAACCTGCGCGGCTTTATCGCCCACATGCCGGTTGCCAAGGCCCACCACCGCCGCCATCAGAAGCGGCGAGAAAACGGCCAAAATATCGGGCACTGAGAGCATGTTACCCTTTCAACAGGTTAAGATCGGCGACCGATACACTGTCTCGGTTCCGGAAATAGACAACCAGAATGGCAAGGCCAATGGCGGCCTCGGCCGCGGCCACGGTTAAGACAAACAGCGTGAAAATCTGCCCATGCAAATCGCCCAGCGAGACAGCAAAACTGACAAAATTGATATTCACAGCCAGCAAAATCAGCTCGACACACATCAGAATAACAATAATGTTTTTTCTGTTCAGAAAAATGCCCATGGCCCCCAGCGTGAACAACACCGCCGCCACGACAAGAAAATGATTGAGGGTGAGAGGCGACACCAAAAATTCCATCACGCCATCCCCCCATCAGAAATTCCCTGGCCAGTTGGCACTTTTTTAATCTCAATCACATCGCTGCGTTTGCGGTTCATCTGCACCGAAACATTTTGGCGCACCACCTGCCCCCGATCGCGCAACGTCAGACAAATGGCCCCCACCATGGCCACCAGCAGCACAAGCCCCGCCACCTGAAACGGCAGCCAATATTTTGTGTACAGCACGGCGCCAATCGCCTCGGCATTGCCCAGCGCGGCGGGGGCCGGCGTTTGGGCCGCCGCCCCGGCCATAGTGGGCCAGTGCACAGCCATCATGCCAATTTCAATCAGCAGCACGGCCCCCACCAGCGCCCCCAGCGGTAAATATCGCACAAAACCCTGGCGCAGCTGCTTGAAATCGATATCCAGCATCATCACCACAAACAAAAACAGCACGGCCACCGCACCCACATAGACAATGACCAACAGCATGGCCAGAAACTCGGCCCCCTGCAGCACAAAAAGCCCCGCGGCGTTGAAGAAACACAAAATCAGGAACAGCACCGCATGCACAGGGTTGCGCGCGCTGATAACCATCAACGCCGCAAGGATGAGCACCGTTGCAAAAAGGTAGAAGATGAGCGTAGCAGGCATGCGCGATTCAGTGGAGGGAACGATGCATGATTATTAGCGATAAGGCGTATCGGCGGCAAGATTGCTGGCAATCTGCGCTTCCCACCGGTCGCCGTTGGCCAGCAGTTTTTCCTTGGTATAGTACAACTCCTCGCGCGTCAGGGTTGAAAATTCAAAGTTTGGGCCTTCCACAATGGCATCGACCGGGCATGCTTCGGCGCACAGGCCACAATAAATGCATTTGGTCATATCGATGTCATAGCGCGTGGTGCGGCGGCTGCCATCGGGTCGCGGTTCGGCTTCAATGGTAATGGCCTGGGCGGGGCAAATCGCCTCGCACAGCTTGCAGGCAATGCAGCGTTCCTCGCCATTCGGATAACGACGCAGCGCATGCTCGCCCCGAAAACGCGGGCTGATTGGCCCTTTTTCGTAGGGATAATTCAGTGTCACCTTGCGTTTGAACATATAGCTGAAGGTCAGCCACAGGCCCCGCAAAATTTCGAACAGAAAAAGATGTTTCAGTTTCATGCTGGCGGCCCCATGAGAAAAAGTTGCCACGCCGCAACAACCACAACCCACACAAGCGACACAGGCAGAAAAAATTTCCAGCCAATACGCATCAGCTGATCATACCGATAGCGGGGCAGAGCCGCCCGCACCCACAAAAACACGAACAACACCGCCGCGATTTTTAGCGCAAACCAGATAAAGCCCGGAACAAACGCTACACTGTCATGCGGGGGCAGCCAGCCACCCAAAAACAGAATGCTGGTCATGGCTGAAAGCAAAATCATATTCGCGTATTCGCCCAGGAAAAACAGCGCAAAACTCATCGATGAATATTCGGTGTTAAAGCCACCCACCAGCTCGCTTTCGCCTTCGGGCAAATCAAACGGATGACGGTTTGTCTCGGCCAGCGCCGAGATAAAAAACACCACGGCCATGGGGAACAGCAGCGGCACGCCCACCGCCCACCCGTCTGGCGCAAAAAGCCTGAACACAAACCACCCCTCGCGCTGGGCCTCAATGATCTTGCCAAGGTTAAGCGACCCCACACACAGCAGCACCGTAATCATCACAAGGCCGATGGAGACTTCATACGATACCATTTGCGCGGCACTGCGCAGACTGCCCAAAAACGAGTATTTCGAGTTGCTGGCCCACCCGGCAATGATAATGCCATAAACGCCAAGCGATGAAATGGCGAAAAGATACAAAATACCTACGTTGATATCGGCCAGCACCAGCTTAGCATCAAACGGAATAACCGCCCACGCCGAAAGCGCCAGAAAAAAGGTAAGGATAGGCGCGCCAATAAACAGCACCATATCGGCGCCGGCAGGGATAATGGTTTCTTTGCCCAGCAGCTTCACGCCATCGGCAATGGGTTGCAGCAACCCAAACGGCCCCACCACATTGGGGCCTTTGCGCATTTGCATGGCGGCCAGCACGCGGCGCTCGGCATAGGTGAGGTAGGCAACACCCACCAGCACCGGAATAATAATGGCCACCGCCAGCAAGGCGTACACAACAATCTGAACCACACGATCAATCAGCGCGGGTCAATCATGCGGCCACCTTTTTCTGAGATTCCCCACGCACCATGGCCACACATTCGTGCATGGTGGGTGATGCGCGGCAGATGCTGTTGGACATATAAAACTGTTCAGCCGTCATGGGGTTGGCGAAAGCGGCCCCATCCACTGGCCCTGCCTTGCCAAAGGCCTGCCACGACACATCCATTTTCTCGCCTACATGAGATAATGCAGAATATTGCGTGACCATGGCTGTGCGCACGTCGGCCAGCGTGACAAAGGGCAACGGCTGGCCCAGCGCATGCGAAATCCCCACAAAAATTTTCCAATCCTCACGCGCTTCACCAGGCGGAAACGCCGCGCGCCGCGTTTGCTGCACGCGACCTTCGGTGTTCACATAGGTGCCTGTTTTTTCGGTATAAGCGGCCCCCGGCAACACAACATCGGCCCGCGCCGCCAGCGCATCGCCGTGGTGGCCCTGATAAATGACAAAAGCCTTGCCCAGCTGATGGGGCAAAATATCATCAGCCCCGAAGGCATAGACCACATCCAGCGCACCATCGCCTGCGGCCATCACCATCGCGTGCGCAGGCATGCCGCCGGCTGACGGCACAAAACCCAGCACCAAACCACCCACACGGCTGGCGGCCTGCTGGATGACATTAAACCCATGCCATTCTGGCTTCACAAAATATTTCTGGGCCAGTTCATAAAGTTTTGCCTGAAGCGCTTCAGCATCGGGGCGCGCATAAAGTGCCGCGCTGACCACCAGCATGGGGCGCGCGGCCTTTTGCAGAATCTGGGAAAAATCCCCATCCCCTTTCAGCAACTCATCCATCGATGCGGCGCTGGCCCCCACATGCGTGTAAGCATACGTCAGATCAACTGGCTTACCAATCAGGCCCACTTGCAATGTCCCTTGCAGCCAGCGTTTGCGGATGCGGGTATTAATCAGCGTGGCCTCATAGCGCGGGTTGGCGCCTACCAGCAAAAGGGCATCGGCCTGCTCAATACCCGCAATGCCCGCATGAAACACATTGGCCGCCAACGCTACATCACCACGCGCGCCATTGGTGCGGCAATCACGGTTGGCGACGCCCATGCCATCCAGCAGATGCTTGAACACAAACATGCTTTCGGCATCGGCCATATCACCCACCAGCGCGCCGATTTTATGGGGCGCAGTGGCCTTCAGTTTATCGGCCACCACCTGCAACGCTTCCTGCCAGGGCACCGGCTGAAGCTGGCCGCCTTTGCGCACATAAAACGCATCCAGCCGCTTTTTCTTCAGGCCATCCAGCGCATAGCGGGTTTTATCGTTGATCCACTCCTCGTTCACATCTTCGTTTAATCGCGGCAGAATGCGCATCACTTCATTGCCGCGCGTATCGATGCGAATGTGACTGCCCACAGCATCCATCACATCAATCGATTCTGTTTTTGTCAGTTCCCACGGGCGGGCGGTAAAGGCATAGGGTTTGTTGGTCAGCGCCCCCACCGGACACACATCAACCAAATTACCCGACATTTCAGAGGTGATGGGCTGGCTGATAAACGTATCAATCTCCATATGCTCGCCGCGGCCAATGCCGCCCAGCACAGGCGTGCCCGCCACTTCATCGATAAACCGAATACAGCGCGTGCAATGAATACACCGCGTCATCACGGTTTTAATCAGCGGCCCCACGTCTTTGTCTTCCACGGCGCGCTTGGCCTCGGTATAGCGGCCGCGATCAAAGCCATAACCCACGGCCTGATCCTGCAAATCGCACTCGCCGCCTTGATCGCAAATGGGGCAATCGAGCGGATGGTTGATGAGAAGCATTTCCATCACGCTGTGGCGCGCTTTTTTCACGGTGTCGCTGTCGGTTTTCACCACCATGCCTTCGCCGCACGGCATGGCGCAGCTGGCCACAGGTTTGGGCGATTTTTCAATCTCCACCAAACACATGCGGCAGTTGGCCGGCACGCTCAGGCGATCGTGATAACAAAAGCGCGGAACCTCAATGCCCAGCTGCTCGCACGCCTGCAGCACCGAAGTGCCGGGGGCCACGTCAATCTCGGTACCATTGATGGAAAGTTTGGGCATGCTATGCCCTTAAACTAGGTTTTGGATTCGAGCAACCCTGCGCGCCCCAGCTGCCGTTCAACCCACGCCATATGCCCACCTGTGTTTCTTTCATACTTATAGGGTTTAAGGGGTTGCACGTCTTTGTAATCTAACCCAAAGTGACGCGCGGCAATCGTGAATGCATCAGGGACAGATTGATCTGACCCATCATTGGCACCATGTTCCAATGTCGAGGCAAATTCAAATGCCCTCGCATCAAGGCCTGGAGACACAGTCCACTCAACCTCGCCATCATTTTCACAACGCTGAAAGACAACAACCCTTGTTTCTTGCGTCCCTTCACCCAATCCTGGCTCTAACCAATGTTGTGGCTTCTCCGCCAAGGCGGTCAGCAGTTTTCTGGCAAAAACATCGATGGCTGCTCTTTCAAAATGAGTAGGAAGTGTTTTTGCTAAGGCCTCATGATGCTCGCGCAATCCCACAAGCGGTGTTTTAGATTCAAAATATCTTCTTCCTCGCGGATAAGAAAAAATAACCGGTTTTCCACCGTTCATAATTTCAATGCCGCTCCCAACGCCCTGAGTGACGCGATAACGACTAAGTCCCCTATGATCTCCATAATGACAAACCGAATATCCCACAAACTGTTTTCCCATTTTTTCCTCTTAGCGCAGGTTAAGCCAACGCGCCCATCTTGCATACTTCAAAAAACATTTCAACTCTCACTGTCCGGCGCGGCGGAAGCGTGAAAAAGCAAAATGCCCGTGGCCACCGCCAGGTTCAAGCTGTCGGCGGTGCCGTGCATCATAATCTTCACCAATGTTGTGCAGGTGCAAGATATCTCGTCGCTCATGCCGTGCTGCTCGCCCCCCATCACCAGCACGCCCCCCTGCTGCGGCCCCTGCCCCCATTTTATGCGCCTGTAATCTTGGGTCGCCTTCAGGTGCGTGCCAACAACGGGCACATGAGCGGGCAGGTTTTTGCGCCAATCGATAAATTCTTTCAACGTGACCCTGGCCAGTGGCACGGCAAAAATGCTGCCCATGCTGGCGCGCACCGCCTCCAGGCCAAAGGGGTCGCACGTCTCGCCCACCAGCATGACCGCGCCCACCCCCGCGGCATCGGCCGTGCGAATAATGGTGCCCAGGTTGCCCGGATCGCGCACATTTTCTAAAACCACCACGCGTTTTTGAATATCAACTTTCTCAAGCCCGCAAAACTGCTGCGCGAACACCCCCATCACGGCCTGTGGGTTATCGCGTGCGCTGATTTTCTCCATCACACTGGCATTGGCCCACAACACCTCAACCCCATAGGGAAGATCATGCAGTAATTTTTTGATATGCTTGTTTTTTTCTTCCGCTAACGACACCACAATTTTTTGCGGCACCCACCCGTTTTCAATGGCCGACAACACAATTTTCAACCCCTCGGCCAAAAATTGCCCCCCCTTGCGCCCCTTTTTTTCGTGCATGGCCCGCAGCGCCTTCACCGTGGGGTTAGATAAGCTGGTCAGCATTTTTTGCATCATGGCCGCAGCTTATCGTGTGCAGACCAAATGCCAAAATTGGCGCACGAAAGCGCGCGGGATGAGTTTTTTTGGGGCACCACCAGCTCGCCCACCACAATGCTTCCCCCACGCTTAGCCATCACATCGTGCAGCAGGCCATGCAGCGAAAGAGATGAGGCGCGCAAAGCATAACTGGTCAGACACAGCCCCAGCGCATTGTCTGAGAGAATGCTTTCACATTGAATCATAAGCTCATGAATATGTTCAAAAAATTTCCACACCTCGCCCTGCGCGCCGCGGCCAAATTTGGGGGGGTCTAAAATAATCATCTCATACACCGCGCCACGCCGAACCTCGCGCCCCACAAACTTGCGCACGTCATCGCATATCCACCGAATTTTATCGGCCGCCACGTTATTCATCTGGGCATTATCGCGCGCGTGCTGAATGGCTTTTTTAGCGGAATCAACATGCGTCACATGGGCGCCTGCCGCGGCCGCCACCACACTGGCCACGCCGGTATAGGCAAACAAATTAAGCACGCGCACCGGTTTTGGGGCGGCGTTAATGACGCGTTCCAGCCACTGCCATTGTGGCGATTGTTCGGGAAAAACCCCCACATGCCTGAACCCCGACAGCCTGCATTGAAACGTTAGGCGATCGTGAGAAAACAACCATGCATCAGGCTTGTTGGTTTTCAACTGCCACTGGCCGCCGTCTTGCCCGCCGTCATCATCCTCATTTTTGCCTGCAAAAATGGCATCGGCTTTTTGCCACCATTCAGGCTTTTCGGGTCGCCACAGGGCCTGTGGCTCGGGCCGAACCAGAAGGCGGTCGCCGAATTGTTCCAGCTTGCGGCCATCGCCGCTATCCAGCAATTGATACGCGCCGCCAGCGGCAGGAGATAATTGCGTAATATCCACAACACTACGCCGCTTTGGCGCGCGCCCAATATTCTTCAATGCGCTCGATCATCACGGGCTTGAAGTGACGAATAAGACCCTGAATGGGCCAGGCGCTGGCATCGCCGTGCGCGCAAATGGTGTGGCCTTCAATTTCTTTGGTCACGGCCAGCAGCAGGTCAATTTCCTCTACCTTCGCTTGCCCCTTCACCATGCGCTGCATCATGCGCCACAGCCAACCCGTGCCCTCGCGGCACGGCGTGCACTGCCCGCAGCTTTCGTGCATATAAAAGTGCGATAAACGCGCGATGGCGTAAATAATATCGGTGCTTTTGTCCATCACAATCACGCCCGCGGTGCCGAGGCCACTGCCCGCCGCGCGCAAACTGTCAAAATCCATCAGCACGCCATCGCAAATCTCACGCGGCAACAGCGGCGTTGATGACCCGCCGGGGATGACCGCCAGCAAATTATCCCACCCGCCGCGCACGCCACCGGCGTATTTCTCGATCAACTCGCGCATCGGAATGCCCATGGCTTCTTCCACATTGCATGGCGTATTCACGTGGCCAGAGATGCAAAAAATTTTGGTGCCTGTGTTTTTCTCGCGCCCAATGCCGGCAAACCACGCCCCGCCGCGGCGCATAATTTCGGGCACCACGGCGATGGTTTCAACATTATTCACGGTGGTGGGGCAGGCATAAAGACCAGCCCCCGCAGGAAACGGAGGTTTGTTGCGCGGCTGGCCTTTTTTGCCTTCCAAACTTTCCAGCATCGCTGTTTCTTCGCCGCAAATATAGGCGCCCGCACCGCGATGCAGATACACATCACAATCCCACCCGCTGCCGGCGGCATTTTTGCCCAACAACCCTGCGGCATAGGCTTCATCAATCGCCTGCTGAACATGGCTGGCTTCATTATAAAATTCGCCGCGCACATAAATATAAACGGCATGCGCGCCAATGGCATGCGCCGCGATCACACAACCTTCCAGCAAGCGGTGCGGATCATATCGCAAAATATCTCTGTCTTTGCAGGTGCCGGGCTCGCTCTCATCGCCGTTCACCACCAGATAATGCGGCTTTGACGACTCTTTCGGCATAAAGCTCCACTTCATGCCGGTGGCAAAGCCGGCCCCACCCCTGCCGCGCAGGCCCGATTTTTTGACTTCCTCAATAATCGCGTCGCGCCCCTTGGCCATGATCTCGGCCGTGTTGCTCCACACACCGCGCGCGCGGGCACCCACCAAATTCCATGGCTGTTCGCCATACAGGTTGGTGAAAATTTTATCTTTTTCCGCCAGCATCACGCCACCTTCGCCTTGCTTCCCTTGCGCCCTTGCTGGCTGCCCACGGTGGGCTTTTTGCCGGCCTTCAGGTCATCAATCATCTGCTCCATCAGCTCGGGCGTTAAATCTTCAAAATAATCATCATTGATCTGCACCATGGGGGCGTTGACACAGGCGCCGAGACACTCAACCTCAATCATACTAAACTGACCATCGGGCGTTGTCTGACCCGGTTCAATGCCCAGTTTCTTTTTGCAGGCCCCCTTAATGCCATCGCTGCCGCGCAGCCAGCACGGCGTGGTGGTGCACACCTGAATAAAGTTTTTGCCCACCGGTTTTTTATTAAACATGCTGTAAAAATGCGCCACTTCATAAACCTTGATGGGCGGCATGTTCAAAAATTCGGCCACATAATCCATCGCGGCGACCGGCAGCCAATTGTCGTGCTGGCGCTGCGCCAGATCAAGCAGCGGGATCACCGCACTGGCCTGCCGCCCTTCGGGATATTTGGCCACAATGGCCCTGGCGCGGGCCAGATTGTCAGGCGTAAAGGAAAAGGTCATGGCTTTTTCTTGCCACTGAATCAGATCGCGGGCAAATGGGCCCATGGCTGGCGTTGAGACAAGAGCAAACCCCGCAAAAATTCATGGATCCTGCCCCAAAACTTTGTCCATCAGCTTCGCCGTAAAATCGACCAGCGGAATAATGCGCGCATAATTAAGACGCGTGGGGCCAATGACCCCAATGGCGCCCACCATGTGCCCGCTGCTGTGGCGGCCAAAAGGCGCCACCACCAAACTGCACCCGCTTTGTTGAAAAACAGGATGCTCGGTGCCGATAAAAATTTTCACGCCCTCGGCACTCTCAGCATCGCCTACAAGGCGCCACAAATTTTCTTTCACTTCCAGCGCATCAAAAAGCTGACGAATACGTTCGATATCCTCAACCGCCTGCACATCCTTCAGCAGTTGGGCATGGCCTTTCACAATCAGCTGCCCGCCCCCAAACTCTGACCACACGGCCAAACCCGACTGCACCACCTTTTGCGTCAGCGCATCCAGCTGCGCGCGCTGCATGGCCATATCTTGCGCCACAAGGGCCTGCACCTCTGATAATTTTTTTCCTGTCGCCTGATGATTAAGATAATTAGCCGCCATTTGCAGTTGCGCGGGCGAAAGGGGTTGCTGCGTCTCAATCACCCGATTTTCGACCTGCCCATGCACCCCCACCAACACCACCAGCACCTGCCGCGGCGACAGCAGCACAAAATCAATCTGCCGCAGAGAAAAATCGGTTTTGGGGGCCACCACCAAACTGGCACACGCCGCCAGCCCCGACAGCATGGTGGTGGTTTCATTCAGCACCTGCGGCAAACTTTTACCCGCCACCATCGCTTGGCTCGACATTTGCTCTTGCTGCTCTTGGGTTAAATCGCCCACCTGTAGCAACCCATCGATGAACAGGCGCAACCCCAGGTCTGTGGGCATGCGGCCCGCGCTGGTGTGCGGCGCAACCAAAAGCCCTCTTTCTTCCAGATCAGCCATCACCGACCGGATGCTGGCGGGTGATAAATGCATACGGGCCGAGATGATGCGGCTTCCCACAGGCTCGCCTGTTGTCAGATAACTGTCGATCAGCAGCCTGAAAACCTCACGCGCGCGGTCTGAAAGCTCAGAGATTTGCATGAATTCTATCTAGGCCTTTGGCCGCCCTCCCTCAAGTCCTTAACAAAAGCTTAGTGATGCTGGCGCACAATACCAGCATGAGGATTATGGAATTCAGGGCCGATATCAGCGATGCCGACCTGGTGCGCGAGCAGGATTTTATTTTGCGCCTGCGCCGCTGGCAGCGGCATCAGACCCCGCTGACGATGGTGAATGTGCTGCTGACCAAACATCCCGCCCTGTTTGACGACAAAGAAAAAATTGCGGCTGTTTGTGCGTTTCTTGAAAACTATGCGGGCCAGCATCATGCCGAAATGCATGCCCTGACCATGGGCGATGTTTTTCTGGTTTTTCCGCCGCATCAGTTTTCAAAGCAGAAATTTTTGGCCGAATTGTCTGAGGCACTGACGCAGACATTGACATCGACCACCCCAGATGACGTGAACAACATCATTGTCACCTACAATTTTCCGGCCGATTACACGCCGCTGCGCGAAAGTTTGAACCAGTCGATTGATGCCGTGCGCGCGCATCGCGATCTGCAGCCATCGCAAGCCACCCCGCAGCAACTTCTGCAAAGCGATTTGGCGCAAGGCAGCCTGACCGCGTGGAGCCTGAGCCAAATTGAAGGCTTGTTATCTGATCTGGATGTGAAACGATATATACGCGCGCAACCTCTTTACCGGCACACGGCGCAAGGCTGGCAGCCTATCGCCAAGGAATATTATATTGGCATTGAGGAATTGAAAAAAGAACGCTTCCCGCGTCTGAATGTGCGCGCGCCCGAAAGATTGTTTCTAGAGTTATGCAGCACACTGGATAAACGCCTGCTGAACGAAATTGCCCCGCAGCCCGCCTTGTGGGAAAACCAGCGCGTCCACCTTAATCTGGCGATGGAGACGGCGTTGACCGCGGGCTTTGCCCAATTCTGCAAAACGGTCGCGCGCGACAAACGCCAAAATATTGTGTTTGAATTAAACCGGTCCGATCTGCTGTTCGATTTTTCCACCACCCTGAATGTGATCGATATTTTGCGGCGCGAGGGGTTTGGCATTGTGCTGGATGGCATTCACCCCGAAATTCTGCCCTATTTCAACATTGGTCTGCTGCCGGTCGATGGATATAAAATCAAGGTCAGCCGCGATCATTTCGAACCTCTGGCGCACGATGATGTGGTGCGCGCGCTTCACCATCTTCCGCACGATAAAATTATTTTCTATCGGTGCGAGCAGGAAGCGGCCCTGTCCATCGGGCAAAAACTGGGCATCGCCACCTATCAGGGTTGGCTGATTGATGATTTGGCGTTAGGGTTAGGACTCAATGCCACAGGACACCCATGACGCTCTCCCATCGTCATCCTCGCGCAGGCGGGGATCCACTTACCCACCCACACTTCTTGCAGAGGCGTGAAGACTCCCTATCGCCGGAATGACGCTGTTTTGTTGTTGGCTGATCTTAATTTTTTACAGGTCTTTCCCCTTATGTGTCCCCACACTATCCTACACACGGAATCGTTATGCCCTTCGATCTTTCTCTTATCGCCATTCCTGCCCTGCTGCTGATTGTGGGGGGGCTTGCCGGAACTCTGGCCGGATTATTTGGCGTGGGCGGTGGCATTATCATGGTGCCGATGCTCTCCAGCGGTTTGGCCATGCTGGGCACCCAGCACGATACCGCCATGCACGTCGCTGTGGCCACATCGCTGGCCACTATCATTCCTACATCCTTAATGTCGTTTCGCACGCACATGAAGCAGGGCAGTGTTGATACAGCCATTCTGCGTGAAGCCGTGACATGGATTGTTCTGGGGGCCATGGCGGGCAGTTTTATCGCCTCCCAAATCTCTGCAAAATATATTTCGCTGTTTTTTGTAGGCCTGTGCGGTTTTATGATCTGGCATTATCTGGCCAAAGATCACCTGAATGTCGCCCCCAGCTTTATGCCCGGCCCCATTGTGCGCGGGGTATTATGCCTTGGGATTGGGCTTTTTTCATCCATCATGGGCATTGGCGGAGGGGTTTTGGGCGTTGTGATGCTGACCGCCTTTGGCCTGCCCATTCATCGCGCTGTCTCAACCGCTGCGGCCTTTGGGTTGATTGTGGCCGTGCCCAGCACCATCATTAATGCCCTGCACGAGGTGGAGGGGTTTGTCCCCTTCGGCACCATTGGCACCATTCATCCCTTGGGCATTTTGTTACTCACCCCCACGGCCATGATCATGGCGCGCATAGGGGCCAGGTGGGCGCATAAAATATCGGCCAAAAAACTGAAAGGTGCTTTTGTTATTCTCATCAGCATCATCGGGGCCAAGATGCTGATCAGCACTTTGATGTTTTAATCGCAAAACCTGTCAGAAATGATTTTTTTCATCAGCCCATGCGGCGGCATGGCACAGGCCCATTTTTCAGAAAAGCTGGGTTATAATTTTTTGGGCGGCATCGCGCGCGTTGGGCAGTTGTGCCGGATCATGCCCAGGGTAGGCCGCCGCATGCAGCTTTGTGGCCATGGGGCCGGGGTCGTTCAGCCGCACGTTGATGCCGCCGCCTGTTGGCTGTTCGGCTGCAAAACTTTGCAACAAACATTCAAACGCCATTTTGCTGGCACGATAGGCCGACCAATAAGCGGTGTGCGACATCAGAGATTGGCAGGTGATGCCCAAAACAAAACTGCCCGCCGCCTGTTGCAACAGCGGGGCAAGGCTGCGCAGCAGGCGGAAGTTGGCTGTGGCATTCACCATCATGCACGTGTGCCATTCTTTGGGTGTTGTTTGCGCGGCGGGCGCAAGCTCGCCCAAATGCGCGGCGTTCAGCACCAGACCATCTAACTTGCCAAAACGTTCATACACGTGGGCGCCCAGCGCATCCAGCTGATCATGATGATCTGACATATCGCACGGCACCAGTGTCGCCTGCGGGCCGCCTGCTGCCTGAATGGCATCATCCAGCGCGGTCAATCCCCCCTGGGTGCGGGCCAGCGCGATGATGTGGTGGCCCAAAGCCCCCATCGATTCTGCCAGGGCAAAACCCAAGCCGCGCGAAGCCCCCGTGACCAGAATAATTTTTCTCTGGGACATCAAGCAAGCCGTTTAAGGGGCAACGCCGCCGAGGTTTGGCAGGTTGTCATATCGGTTAAGGCAATGGGATAATCGCCGCTGAAGCACGCATCGCAAAATTGCGGGGCATTGGTGTTGCGCATCGCCTCGCCCGTCGCGCGATACAACCCATCCAACGAGATGAAAGCCAGGCTATCGACGCCAATCAGTTTTGCCATATCATCCACGCTGTGGATGTGCGCCAGAAGTTTTTCTTTTTCAGGTGTATCGATGCCGTAAAAGCAGCTGTGCCTGGTGGGTGGGCTGCTGATACGCATGTGAACTTGGCGGGCACCGGCGGCGCGCACCATTTCCACAATTTTTTTCGATGTCGTGCCGCGTACAATAGAATCATCCACCAAAATCACCCGCTTGCCCTGAATATAGCTGCGATTGGGGTTATGTTTCAGTTTCACGCCAAGGTGGCGAATGCGATCGGTCGGTTCAATAAACGTGCGGCCAACATAGTGATTGCGAATAATGCCCAGATCAAACGGCAGGCCGATTTGCTGGGCAAAGCCAATGGCCGATGGCACGCCGCTGTCGGGCACGGGCACAACCATATCGGCATCAACGGGCGCTTCAATGGCCAACTCTCGTCCAATCGCTTTGCGAATAGCATAGACCGAGCGTCCTTCCACCATGCTATCGGGGCGCGCAAAATAAATATATTCAAACACGCAGAAGCGGTGCGGTTTTTTCTGAAACGGCGTAAAACTCTGCAGGCCGGTTTGAGAAATCACCACCAGCTCGCCCGGCTCCACATCACGCACATAGGTGGCGCCGATGATATCCAGCGCGCAACTCTCGCTGGCCAGCACAAAGGAGTCATCCAGCTTGCCCAGCATCAGGGGGCGGACGCCATACGGATCACGCACGCCGATCATCGCATCGTCGGTCAGGCAGATCAGCGAATAAGCGCCTTCAATCTGATTCAGCGATGCTATTAACCGATCGACCACGCTGCTGTTCTGGTGTGTGGCCATCAGATGAATGATGGTTTCGGTATCCGTGCTCGATTGAAAAATGCTGCCCTGTTTCACTAAGGTTTGACGAATAGTCAGGGCGTTGGTCAGGTTGCCGTTGTGGGCCACAGCAAAACTGCCAAAGGCCATTTCGGCCATCAGCGGCTGAATATTACGGCGGGCTGTTTCACCCGTGGTGGCATAACGAACGTGGCCAATGGCATGGGCGCCGTGCAGCTGATCGATGATGTTTTCATTCGCAAAGGTATCGCTGACCAACCCCAACTCATGCCGCGCAAAAAGTTTTTGACCGTTGCTGGAAATAATGCCGCAGGCTTCCTGTCCGCGATGCTGAAGGGCATGAAGGCCGAGGGCCACCAGCGCCGCCGCACTTTCATGATTGTACACGCCAAAAATGCCGCACTCCTCGCGCAGTTTGTCATCATCAAAAGGGGTCGATAAAAAATCCATCTCAGGGTGTTTCGGGCATGGCAGGCTTGGGCACAGAGAGATCATTCAACATGTCCTCGCTCTCCTCAATTTCTTTCACGGCTTCTTCGATGTTGCGCTGCTTGGCCAGCTTCTCGATATTTTCGCCTTTCATAGAATCGGGGATCATTTCCTGAACTTGAAGGGCGATGGCCTCCAGCACCGGGCGGCTGTGCGCATTTTTCAGCGCGTCGGGCATTTTTTCTTCATCGGGCCAGATCATCAGCACCACCAAATACATCATACCCAAAATCACCACGCCGCGCAGCAGGCCAAAAACAAAACCCAGCGAGCTATCGATGGCGGTCATGGTGCGGCCGGTGATTTTGCTGGCCCACATGTTGGTCAGCGGAATAAAAATGACCAACGAAATGGCCACCAAGATGGCCAGCGACACCCCATCGGCCACAATGGGGCTGCTGATTTGCCCGCGCAAAAGGCCTGAGACGCCAGGAAACAAAAGGGCCGTGACAGCGCCCGCCGCAATCCACACACCAATCGAGAGCATTTCGCGCGTGAACCCGCGCATGAGCGCCAGAACACCCGATAAAATAACAAGGCCAATCACGGTCAAATCAACCCACTGGGCCCCTTGCAACGTCATTCCGGTTTCTTCACCCATGATGTTCACCCTCGCTGATTAATGATTACGCCGCCTTTTGCTTTCTGGTCAACATGGCGGGCAAATCCTGCAGCAGTGATAATGATTGAATGGCCAGATGGCCATCAAGCGCAGTTGTATATTTGCTGCCGGCCGGAATCAGGGCGCCTGTAAAACCAAGTTTGCTGGCTTCTTTCAGCCGCAAATCGGCCTGGGCGACGGGGCGAATTTCACCTGTCAGCCCCACTTCGCCAAAGGCCAGCTGCTGCGTGGGCCACGGCGTGTTAAAGTGAGCCGACAAAAGGGCCGCCGCCACAGCCAAATCGGCCGCGGGTTCTGATATTTTAATGCCCCCCGCCATGTTCAAATAAACATCGGTTTGACCAAAGGCGATGCCAAGGCGCGTTTCAAGCACGGCCAGAATAAGATTCAGCCGCGCAAGATCCCACCCCACGCTGGCGCGGCGCGGCGTGCCATAATAGCTGGGCGAGAGAAGCGCCTGCACCTCGCACAACACGGGCCGCGTGCCTTCAAGCCCGGCAAACACAATGGTGCCGGGCACAGGCAATCGCGTTTCAGACAAAAAAAGCGCCGAAGGGTTGGTGACTTCCTGCAACCCCTCTGGCCCCATATCAAACACGCCAATTTCATCGGTGGGGCCAAAGCGGTTTTTGGCGGCGCGCAAAATGCGAAACTGGTGGCCGCGATCACCTTCAAGATACAACACCGTATCGACCATGTGTTCCAAAACCTTGGGGCCTGCAATCATCCCTTCCTTGGTTACGTGCCCCACCAGCAGCAGCACAAAACCCATTTTTTTGGCGGCCGATATCAGCTCTAGCGCGCTGGCGCGCACCTGCGCCACGGTGCCTGGCGCACTTTCAACATTTCCCACACTCATGGTCTGAATACTGTCGACCACCACAATATCGGGCGTGGCCTGTTTCAGCGAGGCGATGATATGATCGACCGAATTTTCGGTGGCCAGCGCCAGTGGGGCTTTTTGCAGACCCAGCCGCTTGGCGCGCAAACGAATTTGGGCCACGGCCTCCTCGCCCGATAAATAAAGGCAAGGCATTTTGGCGGCCATTTTGCACATCAGCTGCAGCAGCAGGGTTGATTTGCCAATGCCAGGATCACCGCCGATGAGAATGGCCGAGGCAGGCACAAGCCCACCCCCCAACACGCGATCGACCTCTGAAAATCCGGTGGCCTGGCGCGGCGCTTCGGGGGTGTTGTCGGTTAATTGCTCTATGGCGATTTTTCCGCCACCACGCATTTTCTGGGTCGAGGCGGTTTTGATCACTTCTTCCTGTTGCAAACTGTTCCAGCTGCCGCACGCCTCGCACTTGCCGGCCCATTTGGGGCTGGCGGCGCCACATTGCTGGCACACATAGGCCGTGGTTGTTTTGGGCATGCCCAAGGGTACGCTGGGGAATATCAGAAATCAATCAGGGTGCAAACCCCTCAGGCCAGAATATTCAGGGCCGAGGCGCCAACATCGATAAAGCTGCCGGGTGCTTTGCTTGTCAGCATGCCGGTGATGACAGTGCTTGTGGGAATGACATTGGTCGTGTTGCGTCCTGCGGGGCGTTCAACCGTTTCATAATCAAACTTGAAGGTCTTCCCCATCGATAGCTGAATGACATAGTTGGGTTCTTTCGTGCGCGACTCGCCCACCGCGCGATCAACCTTCAGCACATACAGTTTGGGCTTCACATCCAGCTTGTTGGCCTGCAAATCATCAAAACGCTGTTTCAATTCCGATCCTTCGGCCGCACCACTGTCAGCAATCAGGCGGCCTGTGCTGCGTTCCAGTAAACGAAAACGCATATTCACTTCTTCGTTGGTGGTATAGGCCATGCCCAGCGTGCCTTTGGTTTGCACGCTGAACGAGAAATTATCTTCACGGTCATTGGCGTTATCCAGGGCGCTGGCCACGTTCAGGCGGGTAAAATTGTTGCGCAGCAGGCCAATATAGCGGGCGTTGGCCAGCGTTTCACTGCGTTCATCAACGCTGCTTCGTGCCAAAACAAATTTTTCGCTGACTCTGTCAACCATGGTTCACCCTCTGCATCATACATGCAAGAAAGTTGCCAAGGCCTGAAGATAGGGTAAATAAACATTAAGGCTGTATTGGCGTTGAAGAAAACACGCTCTGCGTCCATCAAAGACGCCATGAACCGGCAGAGACATTCAAATTTTTAGATCACATTTTTAGATCACACGGGGCGGCCAAGGGCAGCCCGTGCCAGAATAACGCCGCTTCTTCTGAAAGATTCAGCCTTATCAGCGCCTCAACCACCCCACCTTACGAGGCGACGCGACCCTCATCGCCCGGTTTGCCATCTTGCAAATACTTCCGGCGATAATCCTTCAGGCGTGTCACACGCAGCGCGCGCGTGCCGTGCCTATCAAACAGTTTTTCCCATGAATGATATTCTTCTTCCGAAATACCATAGCGGTTACAGGCATCGCCCACGCTGAGAAGCCCCCGGCGCACGGCGTTGATCACCTGCCCCTTACGCCTTGCCACCCAGCGCGTGGTGTTGGGCGGTGGCAGGTTATCCAGCTCCGATTTATGGGCCATTGGCAAAACATTCACGCCAGCAGGTGCGGCATACCCCAAATGACTCTCTGTCATATTCTCCCCCGTTAAATGCAATCAATGAAAGTAATAACAATCTAATCCCTGCAGCTTAACAAAGACCTAAATGATGGTTGCCAGGCCGTTAACCCATGACAAACAGCCAAATAACGAAGGAAAGGTGGTTGGGGCGCTAGGGATCGAACCTAGGAATGGCGGTACCAAAAACCGCTGCCTTACCGCTTGGCTACGCCCCAATGGGTGGATGGTGAAGGTCTTTATAGCGTGTTTTAAGAAAGCTGCAATACTGTTTGCAACCCAGGCAACGCAAGCCCAGGCAAAGGGTTGAAAGTCATATCAACCTACACCCTATGTTAAAGATTCGCTGCTATTCCTTGACAATCGAAAGGCTGCACGTATGCGCCAGATGCACGAGACACTGATCGACAAGACCTTTGCGGAGGGTGTCGCCCTGACGCAGGAGGCGCGCAATTATATTGCCTATCACGATCGTGCCCCCCGCGCTGCCAATGAACTTCCGCACTGCCTGCATGTGGGCTATCAGCACACGCGCGTATCGGCCCGCCTGATTCAGGCCATGAGCTGGCTTTTGGCCATCAAAGCCCTGCTGGCTGGCGAAATCTCACAAGAGCAGTTTTCATCACCCACGTTTGCGTTTTCAGGGGGCGAGGAATGCGCCGACCCCTCTGGCCCCGATATTGAACAACTGCCCAGCGGCCTTCGCAGCCTGCTAGAGCGCAGCTATCACCTCTACAGCCGCGTGCAACGTCTTGATGGCATGGTGAAAGCCCGCATGATGGCCGGCGAAGTGCCCGAATTTGCCGGACACAACGTTATTCAGCTTCATTCGCTTTAGTAATAGAAAGATTTGGTGATCCCGGTCGGGTTTGAACTGAATGGCTTGGTTGGCGAGTGTACGAGCCTACCAAACATTCATCCCCGCGAAGGCGGGGACCTGCGGCAAGACGCATGCCCAAATTTGGTGATCCCGGTCGGGTTTGAACCGACGGCCCGCTGATTAAGAGTCAGCTGCTCTACCACTGAGCTACGGGACCGCACCCGTTTTAACCCAGTTTGGCCAACATTCAAACACCGATTTTGCGTGAAAGTATTGGGGCATAGACTTTACCAAAACCACACGATAATTCTCTGTCTATGAAAGATTGTCACGAAACAAAGGGCCCCTTGGCCGAAGTGATGGCTGAGGTGCAAGCTTATGGAGATCGTGCCAATTCTGAGGAAGCTCTGGCCTTTACAGCCGCAAAACTTTTAGAAATCTACCTGCGCCATTCATGTCAAATGCCCCGGGCTGTGGTTCAGGTCATGAATGGAGGATTTGACCTTATGTATGGAGGAAAAGCCTTCATGGCAGTTTTTAATACTACGGCCGCGCGTGTTGTTAACCGCACCGCATTTCAACATTTTGTGGCCGACGTTGTGGCGGTTTACCCTGCCAGAAAGGAACTGGCCAAGTATCTTGGAAAACTGAAAGTATCCGGAATACAGCTTGATCAATAGCTGATTAATCGCCATATTCGCACCTTGAGGTTACCATGGCCGTTCCCATTCAGCAGCAGGTGGATGTTGCACTTTATATTGCCAAGCAAAAGCTGGCGGGTAATAAATTTTACCCCCTGGTGCTGATGCTTGAGCCGCTGTTCAGGTGCAATCTGGCCTGCGCGGGCTGCGGGAAAATTGATTATCCTGATGAAATTTTGAACAAACGCCTTTCGTTACAAGAATGTATTGATGCGGTGGAAGAATGCGGCGCACCCATTGTGGCCATTCCGGGGGGCGAGCCTTTGCTGCACAAAGAAATGCCCGACATTGTGCGTGCACTGATTGCGCGCAAAAAATATGTCACGCTGTGCACCAACGCCCTGCTTCTGGAAAAGAAAATTGATCAATACACCCCATCGCCCTATTTCAATTGGTCCATCCACCTTGATGGCCTGAAGCCCGAGCACGATCAATCAGTCTGCCAAGAAGGCGTGTTTGAAAAGGCCGTGGCCGCATTCAAGCTGGCCAAGCAAAAAGGTTTCCGCACCAACATTAACTGCACCCTGTTTACCAGCAACGCCAACCCACAGCGCGTGGCCGAGTTTTTTGATATGGTGACAGAAATGGGCGTGGACAACATGACCGTCAGCCCCGGCTATGCCTATGAACGCGCGCCAGACCAAGAACATTTTCTGAACCGCAAAGCCACCAAAGAACTTTTCCGCACCATTTTTGCCATGGGCAAAGAGCGTGTGAAGGCCGGCAAACCCAAATGGCGCTTCAGCCAATCTGATTTGTATATGGATTTTTTGGCCGGCAATCAGGAATATTTGTGCACGCCGTGGGGCATGCCCACACGCAATGTGTTTGGCTGGCAAAAACCCTGCTATTTGCTGGGCGAGGGTTATACCAAAACCTATCAAGAGCTGGTGGAAACAACTGATTGGGATAGTTATGGCACCGGCCGCTATGAAAAATGCGCCGATTGCATGGTGCATTGCGGTTATGAACCCACCGCCGCAAATGATGCGTTCAGCAACCCACTGAAACTAATGACCGTGGGCATGCTGGGCATGAAAACCGAAGGCCCCATGGCCGAAGAAATTGACATGAGCCAACAGCGCCCCGCGCAATATGTGTTCGATAAAAACGTGCAAGAAGCGGTGAGCGAATTGCACGATGCGAAGCAGAAAACATCATCCCTTCCTCAAAAAACGGCTGCGGCTTAGGTTCAGTCCTTACTGATCAACAGCCACGCCGCACATACCATCGTCATCCCGACGAAAGTCGGGATTCATGGATCAATCTGTACGCATAAAAAGCGGCAGATATGCCGATATATCTGTCCATGGATTCCGGCTTCCGCCGGAATGACATTTTGTGTCAATCTTGTTTTTTGGCGGTGATCATCAAACCTAAGCCGCCGCCTTTTTAATCTCGGCGGGGTCGGCTTTCAAGGCCGCTTGGGCTGCTGCCAATCGCGCAATGGGCACGCGGTAAGGACTGCACGAGACATAATGCAACCCCACCGCATGACAAAAGGCCACACTGGCCGGATCACCGCCATGCTCGCCGCAAATGCCCAGCTTCAAATCATGACGTTTGCTGCGCCCGCGCTCGGCCGCCATGCGAATAAGTTCGCCCACACCTTCGGTATCCAGGCTTGCAAACGGATCGTGCGGAAAAATATTGGCGCGCTGATAATCGGCCAAAAACATTCCGGCATCATCGCGGCTGATGCCCAGGGTTGTTTGCGTCAAATCGTTGGTGCCGAAGCTGAAAAACTGGGCATGCTTGGCCAAATCAGCTGCCCGTAAGGCTGCTCTGGGCAACTCAATCATCGTGCCGACCCAATAATCAATTGTCTTGCCCGCCGCCATCATTTCGGCAGTCATCACTTTATCCACCATCTGTTTCAAAAGGTTCATCTCCTGTTCAGTCGCAATTAATGGCAGCATAATTTCGGGCAACACCGTATGACCGTGCGCCACAGCCTGCAACGCACCGCGCGCAATGGCCTGCACCTGCATCTCATAAATTTCAGGGAAACTGATACCCAAACGGCAGCCGCGATGCCCCAACATGGGGTTTGATTCATGCAACTCATGCACGCGCTGACGCACATAAGCCACCGTGACACCCGCCAGGCGCGCCACCTCGGCCATTTCATTTTCTGATTTTGGCAAAAACTCATGCAACGGTGGGTCGAGCAACCGAATGGTGACAGGCAACCCATCCATGATCGCAAAAAGCTCGGCAAAATCTTTGGTCTGGAAGGGGGCCAGCTTTTCCAGCGCGGCCACGCGGCTTGGCTGATCTTTCGCCACAATCATTTCGCGCATCGCTGAAATGCGCTCGGCATCAAAAAACATATGCTCGGTGCGACACAGGCCAATGCCCTCGGCCCCAAAGCGACGCGCGGTTTCAGCATCGCGCGGCGTTTCGGCGTTCGCGCGCACGCGCAAGGTGCGCAAACGATCGGCCCAGCCCATCAGCGTAGCAAAGTGGCCTGTTAAAGCCGGCTGAACCCGCGGCACATCGCCCATCATCACCTCGCCTGTGCTGCCATCCAGCGTGATGATATCGCCTTCCTTCAGGGTTGTGCCTTTGATATTCATGGTGCCTGCGTACTCATCCATCACCATGTCGCCAGCGCCCACCACACAGCATCGCCCCATGCCGCGCGCTACAACCGCGGCGTGGCTTGTCATGCCGCCGCGGCTTGTCAAAATACCTTTGGCCGCGTGCATGCCATGAATATCTTCGGGGCTCGTTTCGGTACGGCACAAAATAACGGCCACACCTTTGTGCGCCAGCTCCTCGGCCCGGTCGGCTGTAAAAACAACCTGCCCCGATGCAGCGCCAGGGCTGGCCGGCAACCCTTTGGTCAGCACCGTGCGTTTGGCCTTGGGATCAAGCGTGGGGTGCAATAATTGGTCGAGCGACTTTGGCTCGATCCGCAGCACAGCCTCGTTTTGGCTGATCAACCCTTCTTCCACCATCTCCACCGCGATGCGCAGAGCGGCAGGTGCCGTGCGTTTGCCCGAACGCGTTTGTAACAAATAAAGCTTGCCCTGCTGCACCGTAAATTCAATATCCTGCATATCCTTATAATGTTTTTCCAGCTGCTGGCGCACGGCGCAAAGTTGTTGAAAAACGGCGGGCATCACCTCCTCCATGGCGGGTTCGGTGGCTTTCATCTCGGCCTTGGCTTTCAGGGTAATGGGGTTGGGCGTGCGCAAACCGGCCACCACATCCTCGCCCTGCGCGTTGACCAGATATTCGCCATAAAAAGCATTCTCGCCCGTGCTGGGGTTGCGCGTAAAGGCCACGCCCGTGCAGCAATCATTCCCCATATTGCCAAACACCATGGCCTGCACGGTCACCGCTGTGCCCCAATCGTGCGGCAAATCATGCAAGTTGCGATACGTGACGGCGCGCGGATTCATCCACGACTTAAACACCGCGCCCACCGCCGCCCATAACTGATCATCGACATTCTGCGGAAAATCTTTTCCTGTTTCTTTTTTCACAATCTGCAGATATTCGCCAATGATTTCTTTCCAGTTCTCGGCCGTCATGTCGGTATCACTGCGATAGCCGGCGTGGCGCTTCATATCATCCAGCGCTTCTTCAAACGGCGCGTGGGGCACGCCCAGCACAACACCCGCAAACATATGAATAAACCGACGATAACTATCATACGCAAAACGCGGGTTGGCGCTGCGCTTGGCCAAACCTTCCACCGTTTCGCTGTTCAACCCCAGGTTCAGCACCGTATCCATCATCCCCGGCATCGAGGCGCGCGCACCCGAACGCACAGACACCAGAAGCGGATTGTGCGCATCGCCCAGCGTGGCGCCCAGCTGCTGCTCAATTTTTGTCAGCGCGGTTTTCAGCTGCGCCGCAAGCTCTTGCGGAAACCGTTGGTTGTTTTGGTAAAACCAGGTGCAGGCCTCGGTGGTGATGGTAAAGCCAGGCGGCACCGGCAGCCCCAGATGCGACATCTCGGCCAGGCCCGCCCCCTTGCCCCCCAGCAGATTCTTCATATGCCCGCGGCCATCGGCCGTGCCATTGCCAAAACCGTAAATCCACTGGGTCATGTTGCACCTTTGCTTATTTCGTGGCAGAAAAGATTTGCTTCTTTTAATCTATGCCAACGGGTTAAACATGGCAAAGTCGGGGAAAAAAAAAGAAAAACCAAGTGGTCGCAGGAAAACTGGTCCCAAGAAAACTCAAACACTGAATATTAGATTCTCTGTACTCGGCGTTATCAAGGAATATCAGGCCGCTGCCGCAGAATCATGCGACGGCAAAGAAAATCTTTTTGGCCCCTTTCCAGAAGGAAGCGACGCACCTTATTGTATCGTCGAACCAAAGCCGCGGTTTTACTTAAAGCTTGATGAACCTGTTCGTGTAGAGCTATTAGACGGAACACACTTGATTATTGATGAGGTGATGATTCCCCTGCACGTCCTGCATGATGGAATCAGAAAAGAAACCGCAGAGCTTTCCATTTCATTTGGTATTGGCAGCAGGGCCTATGCCGAGATTGCCTTGTCGGACAGAGAAATAGCGTTTGTTAAGGTGGTAGAATATACAAACATTTCTAAATCCAACGCCGTAGTGCCCAAACCAGTAAGACCCGACGATCCAGTCAATGGTGGCGCCAAGGTCATCCCGTTTTCTAAACCTCGCCGCTAGTCACCAGAAAAAAACGGGCTGAGGTATTCCCTCAACCGATCCACACCCACTCTTTCCTGCTGGGCGGTGTCGCGGTGGCGCACGGTCACATCGTTTGCTGTCAGGCTATCACCATCAATGGTCAGGCAAAAAGGCGTTCCCGCTTCATCCATGCGCGCATAACGCTTGCCGATGCTTTGTTTCGCATCAAACTGCGCGGTATATTGGCCACGCAAATTATTATAAATTTTTTCGGCCATCTCAGGCATGCCATCTTTGGCCACCAGTGGGAAAATTCCCAGCTTGATGGGGGCCAGGGCCGGCTTAATCTTCAGCCATTCGGGGCTGGCGCGGCTTTCATCCACCCTATAGGCATCGCACAACACGGCCAGCACGCCGCGCGTTAGGCCCGCCGCGGGCTCAATCACATGCGGCAAATAACGCGTGTTTGTTTCAGCATCAAAATACTCCAGCTTTTGTTTGCTGTGTGTCTGATGCTGGGTCAGGTCATAATCACCACGGTGCGCCACACCTTCCAGTTCGCCAAAATGAGGGTCGGTGAAGGGATACTTAAACTCAATATCTGATGTTGCGGTGCTATAGTGCGATAATTCGTCCTTCTCATGGTCGCGGCGCAGCAGATTGTCACGCGACAAACCCATGTTCTGCCACCACTGCATGCGCGCATTCACCCAATATTCAAACCACATCTGGCTTTCATTGGGCGGGCAGAAAAACTCCATCTCCATTTGCTCAAACTCGCGCGTGCGGAAAATAAAGTTGCGCGGCGTCACTTCGTTGCGAAAACTTTTTCCCACCTGCGCAATGCCAAACGGCGGGCGCACGCGGCTGGTATCCAGCACATTTTTGAAATTCAGAAAAATACCCTGCGCTGTTTCGGGCCGCAGATAAGCTTTGTTTTCTTCTGTTTGAATGGCCCCCAGGTACGTATGAAACATTAAATTAAAGGGGCGCGGTTCTGTCAGCGTGCCTGCATCAACCGCATCGGGGCCAATGGCGTGCATCCGCGCATCGACCGGCAGAGATGTTAAAGGAACCGCCGCCGACAAGTTAAAGGGGATCAGATCACCCCCGCCTGCTTTGGCGATCATTTTTTTTGCTTTTTTTTCCAGAGAGTCTTGGGAATCATCACCAGAGAGGGCGCACATCAAACCCAATTTTTTTTGAGCACCCGATTTTTCATATAAAACCTCTGTGCATATCACATGATCGGCCCGATAGCGCGCTTTTGTCTCACGACAATCGACCATCAAATCGGCAAAACCTCCCACATGCCCACTGGCCACCCATGTCTGCGGATGCTGGATAATGGCCGTATCAAGCCCCACAATGCTGACCGGCTTGCCATCAGGCCCCAGGGGAGGGCACAGCACCATATCGCGCCACCAAGCATCGCGCAGGTTGTTTTTTAACAAGGTGCCCAGCGGCCCAAAATCCCAAAAACCGTTCAGACCCCCATAAATTTCAGAGGCTGGAAAAACAAACCCACGGCGTTTACACAAGGCGACAAGATTTTGCATAGCCACGATTGTAAATGAAAAGCGATGCACTGCAAGCGCATAATATCATTGACGCTTGCCCCCAACTGGTTCAGAAAATGGCTGAATGTTTCTGCCCGAACACGCCCTGCACCTTGGCCTGATGGCCACGGCAGTTTTTTTGGCAAGCGCGCTCATCACGCGCTTTCTGGTGTGGTGGCTGCCCAAACTCTCGCGCCTTGATACGCCGAACGACCGCAGCCTGCACACAGCGCCCGTGCCGCGCGGCGGGGGTTGGGCCATCATCGTGCCTTTCATTCTTGTCTTTTTTCTGTGGCGCGATTTTATTCCGGCATGGCAGGAATTAATTCTGGCCACCACGGTGTTGGTTTTCATCTCATGGCTCGATGATCGGGCCCATGTACCTGCGCACTGGCGACTGTTCATCCATGTTCTTGCCTCGGCACTGGTTGTGTTGACAGCCCCGCCTGAGTGGCAGGTTTTCTCGTGGCTTGATCCGCTGCTTGAACGCGCGCTGCTGACGGTCGTGCTGGTGTGGTATATGAACCTGACCAATTTTATGGATGGCATCGATGGTTTAACCGCCACGCAAATGATGGCCATCAGCCTGGGCATTCTTTTATCAACGCTTATCATCAGCCTCGCACCCACCAGCGTGATTATGTCTGTGGCGCTGTTTGCGGCAGCCGGCGGGTTTTTGCTTTTCAACTGGCACAAGGCCAAAATTTTTATGGGCGATGTGGGCAGTGTGCCGCTTGGTTTTTTGGCTGGCTATGCGCTGCTGACTCTGGCATGGCAGGGATATGGGGCGGTGGCCCTGCTTTTGCCTGCCTACTCGGTGGCCGATGCGACCATCACACTTCTCAAACGGCTTTTTGGGGGCAAAAAAATCTGGCAGGCGCACCGCGAGCATTTTTATCAGCAAGCCACGCTGGCATGGCAGCGACACGATAAAACCGTCATCGCCATTGCCTGTGTCATGCGGCGCTGCTTCTGCTGGCATTGCTCAGCCTTGTGGTGTCGCCCATGGTGGCGCTGGCCGGCGTACTGCCTGTGGGCGGTGTTTTATATTTTTTCTATCGTGCCGGAAAAAAACACCATGCGGCTTAACCTGTCATTTCTGAAATCGTTATTGGCCGTGTCGCACGATCTGATTGTCACTGCACTGGCCCTGGTTCTGGCCTATCTTGTGCGTTATCTCGATCAGCCGCAGCCGCTGCCCATCATGGCCATGGTGCAGCATGGCGCCATTCTTCTGGCCACAGCCACTGTGGTGTATCCACTTTCGGGGCTGTATCGCGGCGTGTGGGCTTATGCGTCGGTCAATGATCTGGCCGCCATTATCCGCTCAACTTTCATCACGCTTTTGTGCTTCACAGCCATCAGCTTTCTGGCCACACGCATGGAATTTTTGCCGCGATCAGTTCCCTTCATCACCTGGTTTGTTCTGATCGCGCTGATGGGGGGCGGGCGCATGTTTTACCGCCTGCTGCGCGATGGCCGGCTGAATTTGAAATGGCAAAAAGCCGGCGCGGGCCGCACGCCTGTGATGCTGTTTGGCGCGGGCGATGAGGCCGAAATGTTTATTCGCTGGCTGGGCCATCATCCGCATGCGGCGTACGATGTTGTGGGTGTGATTGCCGAAAATGAAAAACGCGTAGGTCGCACCATTCATGATGTACGCATTCTGGGTCAGCTGGATGATTTAGAAAACATTGTGATGCTTCTGCGCAAACAAAACCGTGCACCCACACGGTTGATCATCACCAAAGCAGCGCACCAGCTGGGCGAGCATTTTACATCACTGCTGGCCGAGCAATCGACCAAACTTGGCCTGCAACTTTCTTACATTCCTAACTTGCTGCAACTCAATAACAGCATTGATCAACCCCAGTTGCAGGAACGCTCTCTGCAACTGTCTGATCTGCTCTCGCGCCCCGAAATTCGGCTGGAGAAAGAAAACATCGCCAGCATGCTTCAGGGGAAATGCGTGCTGATCACAGGGGCTGGCGGCAGCATTGGCAGCGAACTGGCGCGGCAGATTGAAAGCTTCAAACCATCACGGCTTGTGCTACTCGATCACAGCGAATTTGCCCTTTACAACATTCATACCGAACTGGCTGATCGACCATCGGGCACCATCTTGCATCCCATCATTGCCGATGTGCGCCAGCTTTCGCGCCTGCAGCAGGTGTTTGCCGAATTTCAGCCTACCATCGTTTTTCATGCCGCGGCCATTAAACATGTGCCACTGGCCGAAACCAATATGGCCGAAGCGGTGCGCACCAACGTGCTGGGCAGCCGCCATGTGTTTGATTTATGCGCGCTGAATAAAACATCCATCTGCGTGCTCATTTCAACAGACAAGGCGGTGGAACCGTTGAGTGTGATGGGCGCCACAAAACACGTGGCCGAGCGTCTGGCACAGGATTTTGACCTGAAAAACCCCCACACGCGTTTTGTGGCTGTGCGGTTTGGCAATGTGCTGGGGTCAACGGGTTCGGTTGTGCCGCGCTTTCAGGCGCAGATTGCGGCGGGTGGCCCTGTCACCGTGACGCACGCCGACATGACCCGCTTTTTTATGACCGTGCCCGAAGCGGTCAGTCTTGTTTTGCAGGCATCGCATTATGGCCTCACACAAGCCACGCATGGCCGCGTGCTGGCGCTTGATATGGGCACACCGGTGAAGATTGCCGATCTGGCCCGTCATATGATCCGCCTTTCGGGCAAGCAACCCGATGTTGATATTGCCATTCACTACACCGGCCTGCGCGCGGGTGAAAAAATGCACGAAGCGCTGCATGGCGCCGATGAAACCCTGCATACCGCAAAAATTTCTGGCCTTTATGAAATTCAGGCGCCCGTGCGCGCGCTTTCACCTCTTTTGCTGGAACGCCTGCTGGCACTGACAGAAGATATCACCGCCAGCGCAGATGATTTACGGCAACTCTTGTTTCAACTCACGAAGTAACGCCCGCATTGTTTCTTCCGATGCATCGGTTGCGGCGTGTGGTTCTGGCTGTCTCTGTGGTGCTGGCCCTTCATCGCGCAATTTTCCGGCACCTTCGACAACACTCAGGGCTTCGTCAAACGCGCGGCTGAATTTTTTGTCCATTCTTCTCGCATTCTTTCATTAATCAAAGGTGATATGATTGGATTTTTATGACATAAAAAATGCTCCATACATGTGTGTGCGCCTTCTCATAACACCCTATCACAACTGGGTTAGTTTTTTGTTGCGTGGTTGCATTTTTTTGGCCCACAGCCACAATGCCGTATGCACCATTTCTATCCTCTCCTGCGTCACTTGCTGTTTATGCTGGATGCCGAGACAGCCCACAACACAACCATCGCAGCTCTCCGCAGCCCATTTTTTCCTGCCATTCCTTTATCTCCTCACCCACGCTGGGCCACCCCACTGTGGGGGCACGCGTTGCCCCACCCTATTGGTCTGGCGGCAGGCTTTGATAAAGATGCCGAAGCGGTGGCGGGCCTTTTCAAACTTGGGTTCAGTTTTGTAGAGGTTGGCACCGTCACGCCGCAACCACAGGCGGGCAATTCGCGTCCGCGCGTTTTTCGCCTGCCGCAGCAACAGGCCGTGATCAACCGCTATGGCTTTAACAGTAAGGGATTAGATTATGTTGTGGCCAACCTGCGTCGCTATCGCCATCACCATGGCCGCCAGGGCGTGCTGGGCGCGAATGTTGGCAAAAATAAAAACAGCGAAGGCGTGGCTGATTTTGTGACAGGGGCCAACGCCGTGGCCCCTTATGTTGATTATATCACGCTGAATATTTCATCGCCCAACACGCCGGGCCTGCGCGATTTGCAGCACGATAACGCGCTGACCGAATTGCTGGATCGCGTTCAAACCCATCTTTCGGCCTTAACCAGTGGGCCCAAATTGGTGCTGAAGGTGGCGCCCGATCTTGATGACGAACACATCCACCACATCGCCGCGCAGGTCATCAAATTCAAGCTTGATGGGTTGATTGCGGGCAACACAACGCTGCGGCGCGATGCTGTGCCTGATGTGTGGCAGCACGAAGCGGGCGGACTTTCTGGCGCGCCACTTTTTGACCATGCCACCACAACGCTTCAAAAATTTTCATATCATCTGAAGGGAAAAACAACCCTGATAGGGTGCGGGGGCATTGGCACACCCCAGCAGCTTCAACAAAAACTTGCAGCGGGGGCCGATGTTGTGCAGATATACACAGGCCTTATTTATCAAGGCCCCGCGCTTCTTCACACACTCCTCTCATCATGAAAATTTTATCATCCCTCGCCGATGTTGCCCACAATTATTCAGGCTTTCTGATCGATCTGTGGGGGGTCATGCACGGCGGGGCGCATGCTTTTCCGCATGCACTGGCGGCGCTTCAACACTTACGCGCGCACAATAAAAAAATTGTTCTGCTCTCTAACGCGCCGCGCCGCGCCGCCATTGTGGCCCACAGCCTGACCCCCAAGGGCATCTCGACTGATTTGTATGATGCGGTCCTCACTTCGGGCGAGGTGACGTATCAGGCGCTTGTCAACCGCGAGGATGCGTGGATGAAAAAAATTGGCAACGCCTGTTATTTTCTTGGCGAAGAATATCATTTTGGCAGCTATCACGATTTATCGCTCACGTTTGTCGATGATATCCAAACGGCCACCTTTGTGCTGGTCACGGGCAGTTATGATCAAAACCCAGGCCTGAATGTTTTTATACCGCTGTTAAAAGAAATGGCCGCGCGGCCACTGCCCATGATTTGCGCCAACCCCGATAAAGTCGTGATCCATCATGGTGAGGAATTGATGTGCCCTGGCACCATCGCCGATGCTTATGAAAAAATGGGGGGCGATGTGAAATATTTTGGCAAGCCAGACCCTGCCATTTTTTCGCACGCCATGACATTAATTGGAACAGCGCCCCACAACACGCTGATGATTGGCGATGGGCTGGCCACCGATATTGCGGGGGCAATGGCCAGTGGCATGCACAGCGTGTGGATCAGCCACACAGGTATTTTCGCCAATCAGGTGCCCGATGTGATTTCAACTGCCACTGATGTGGCGCACATTCTTGGCAACGCGCAGCCCACTTACGTGCTGCAAAGGTTGTGCGTGTAAAAAATCATACGGGCGGTGTTAGAATGACGCAGGCCTGACACGGTTTCGCAACACATCACCCCACATCAACGTGCAGATTTTTATCACCGCCCACCGTCACGTTCAGCATCGCACCATCGCGCACACGCCCTGATAATAGCAGCTCGGCCAGCGGGTTTTGCAGCGTGCGTTGAATAACGCGCTTTAAGGGCCGTGCGCCATACACAGGGTCATAGCCCGCCTCGGCCAACCATGATAAAGCCTCGGCCGATATGTTCAGCCGCAGTTTTTTATCATCCAAAAGTTTTTGCAAACGCCGTAGTTGAATATCGACAATCGTCGCCATATGGGTGCGCGACAGGCGACGGAACATGAGAATTTCATCCAGCCTGTTCAAAAATTCAGGCCTGAAATGCCGGCGCACAATCTCCATCACGTCATCGCGCACGCGGGGTGTCAGCTCGCCGCTGGCATCGGCCGCCATCGCTTCTGAACCAAGGTTGCTGGTCAGCACCACAATCGTATTGCGAAAATCGACCACGTGCCCCTGGCCATCGGTCAGTCGTCCATCATCCAGCACCTGCAGCAGCACATTAAAAACATCGGCGTGCGCTTTCTCCACCTCATCGAACAGCACAACCTGATACGGCCTGCGGCGCACGGCTTCTGTCAGCGTGCCGCCTTCTTCATACCCCACATAGCCAGGTGGCGCGCCAAGCAATCGGGCCACAGCGTGCTTTTCCATATATTCTGACATATCGATCCGCAACAGCGCCGCATCGCTATCGAACAAAAATTCGGCCAGCGCTTTGCACAATTCTGTTTTGCCCACACCCGTGGGGCCCAGAAAAAGAAAGCTGCCAATGGGGCGCGAGGGGTCTTGCAGGCCCGCGCGCGCACGGCGCACGGCTTCGGCCACGGCTTTCACCGCGTCATCTTGCCCCACTACCCGCTTCCGCAACTGATCTTCCATCCTCATCAGACGATCACGCTCACCCTGCAGCATTTTATCGACCGGAATGCCTGTCCAGCGGCTGACCACAGAGGCGATATCGCTTTCCTTCACTACTTCATCGAGCAGTGGATTATCGGCCTGCGCCTCGGCCTGCTTCAGCTTTTTTTCAAGATCAGGGATAATGCCATACGTCAGCTCACCCGCCCTCGTAAAATCGCCCTTGCGCTGCGCCTGCTCCAGCGCGGCGCGCGCGGCATCAATCTGCTCCTTCAGCTTTTGCGCGCTGTGGATTTGATCCTTCTCGGCCTGCCAGCGCGCTGTCAGCGCTGCGGCCTGCTGCTGCAATTCGGCCAGCTCTTTTTCCAACTTCTGCAAACGATCTTGAGACGCCGCATCGCTTTCTTTTTGCAGCGCCGCCTGCTCAATTTTCAGCTGAATAATACGCCTGTCCAACTCATCAATCGCCTCAGGCTTGCTATCAACCGCCATGCGCAGGCGCGCCGCCGCTTCATCGACCAGATCAATCGCTTTATCGGGCAGAAAACGATCGGTGATATAGCGGTTCGATAATGTGGCCGCGGCCACAATCGCGCCATCGGTAATGCGCACGCCGTGATGCAACTCATATTTTTCTTTGAGGCCGCGCAAGATGGAGATGGTATCCTCCACCGAGGGTTGCTGCACAAAAACAGGCTGAAAACGCCGCGCCAACGCCGCGTCTTTTTCAATATATTTTCTATATTCATCCAGCGTGGTGGCCCCAATGCAATGCAACTCTCCCCGCGCCAGCGCGGGTTTCAGCATGTTGCCGGCATCCATGGCGCCATCGGCCTTGCCAGCGCCCACCAGCGTGTGCAACTCATCGATGAACAAAATCACCTCACCCGCCGCGCCCGAAATTTCTTGCAGCACGGCTTTTAACCGCTCCTCAAACTCGCCACGGAATTTTGCACCCGCAATCAGCGCGCCAAGATCCAGCGAAAGCAGGCGCCGATCTTTCAAACTTTCGGGCACATCGCCTTTGATAATGCGTTGCGCCAGCCCCTCGGCAATGGCTGTTTTGCCCACCCCTGGCTCGCCAATCAGCACCGGATTATTTTTTGTGCGCCGCGCCAGCACCTGAATAGCGCGCCTGATTTCTTCATCGCGCCCAATCACGGGGTCAAGCTTGTTGGCGCGTGCGGCCTCGGTTAAATCGCGTGTATATTTTTTCAGCGCTTCATAGGCCTGCTCGGCTTGGGCCGTATCGGCAGTGCGGCCTTTGCGCATGCTGGCAATGGCGGCCTTTAATTGATCGGGCGTCACCCCCGCCCCTTTCAAAATATGTCCGGCCCCCGTGCTGGCCTCCAGCGCCATGCCCAGCAGCATATATTCGGCCGCCACATATCGGTCGCCCGATTTTTTGGCCTGATCTTCGGCAGCGGCCAGGGCGCGGGCCAAATCGGTGCCCAAGTAAATTTGATCAGCATGGCCTGTCCCCTGCACGCGCGGAATTTTGGCAAGGGCGGTATCGGTCTCTGCCTCGGCCGCTTGGGGGTCGGCCCCCGCTAGGCGCAGCAGGTTAGCCGCCATGCCTTCGTTATCGGCCAGCAGTTCTTTCAGCAAATGTTCGGTCTGGATGCGCTGATGCTGTTCGCGCAACGCGCGCATCTGTGCCGATTGCATAAAACCTTTACTGCGGTCAGTAAAAAGATCGAGATTCATGGTGCCTACCTTCCACCCGAAAAGTTAGGACTTCTTTTATTTCCTGCAAGGCTTGAAAAAACAGCCCCAAATACCTATTGCCCCACCAGCACTTCAGACCAGTGCTGCCGCACGTTCTTCTCAAACTGCTGATCAATATCAGAGATCAGGCCGTTCATCAGGTTATTCCAGGCGGCTTGGCGCTCGGCGGGGGTGGCGTCTTCTGGCAGCGTGGTTGAGCGTGCCGCCTCTGCACTCACAAAACCGCGCTGGGCCGTTTCCGGCTTCAGCAACTGCATCTCGGCCTTCACTGTGCCTTGCCATTGCTCGCGCTGCTGGCGGGTGAAGGTGCCCTGAAGATCTTGTCGCAGGGGCAGCGGCTGCCGCACAACCTCGGCCTGCTGAATAACCAGGGTGATTTGCCCATCGGCCCCCGCGGCCTGAAGGCGCTGCTGCTGCCAGTTGTTCAGCCGTGTTTTAAGATCAGGCATCATGGTGATGGCATGGGCCGACACGCCCACCGCATTATCGGCCGCAGCAACGTGCGCCACATTTAACCGTAAGGGCGAGAGTTGAGAGAGATCATAGACAGCAGGCACCGCCGCAGGTGTTGTGGCGCACGCCGACAACGCCAGCAAAAGCACAAAGCCCAGGCCCATCAGCCGCCCGCGCATCATCGATCAATCTCGCCAAAAACAATATCCATGCTGCCGATGATGGCCACCGTATCGGCCAGCATGCTGCCTTTGCACATAAAATCGGATGCCTGCAGGTGGGCAAAGCCGGGACTGCGGATTTTGCAGCGATATGGTTTATTCGTGCCATCGCTGACCAAATAAACGCCAAATTCACCCTTGGGGGCTTCTACGGCCGTATAGGTTTCGCCCGCCGGCACGTGATAACCTTCGGTATAAAGTTTGAAATGGTGGATCAGCGCTTCCATCGATTTTTTCATCTCGGCGCGGCTGGGCGGGGCGCTTTTCCGGTCATCACTTTTCACCGGCCCATCGATGCCGGGCAGGGCCGACAAGCATTGCTGCATGATTTTCAGGCTTTGGCGCATTTCTTCAACACGCACCAGATATCGCGCATAACAATCGCCCGTTTTGCCCACAGGCACGTCAAAGTCCATTGTGTCGTACACATCGTAGGGCTGGCTTTTCCGCAAATCCCACGCCACGCCGCTGGCCCGCAGCATAGGGCCACTGAATCCCCACGCAATCGCATCAGCCGCTTTCACAATGCCCACATCAATGGTGCGTTGGCGGAAGATGCGGTTATCGGTGAGTAATTCTTCCAGATCGGCCAAAAATTTTGGAAAGCGCGCGCACCACGCCACCATATCGTCCAGCAATCCTTTGGGCAGATCTTGGTGTACGCCGCCGGGCCTGAAATAATTGGCGTGCATGCGGGCGCCTGAGACGCGCTCGTAAAACTCCATCAACTCCTCGCGCTGTTCAAACGCCCACAGCGAGGGGGTGACCGCGCCAACATCAATCGCAAAGGTGGTGACATTCAGCAGGTGATTAAGAATGCGCGTGACTTCTGAAAACAGCACCCGAATATATTGCGCGCGCAACGGCGGCGTAATTTTCAACAACTTTTCAACCGCCAGCGCAAAGGCATGCTCTTGACACATGGGGCTGACATAATCGAGCCGGTCAAAATAAGGGATGGCCTGAAGATAGGTTTTGTGCTCGATCAGCTTTTCAGTGCCGCGATGCAGCAGGCCAATGTGCGGGTCGGCGCGTTCTACCACTTCGCCATCCATTTCTAAAATCAGGCGCAGCACGCCGTGCGCGGCAGGGTGCTGTGGCCCAAAGTTCATGGTGAAGTTGCGAATTTTTTTTGTGCTGTCGTCGGCGGGCTTTTCTTGGGGCAGAGTCATGCCATTTATTTACGCCAACTCTCTCTGAACCACAAATGGGTTGACGGTGTGGGGCTTTTTTATCACCTTAGGGGCGCATGCCCACCCCACCCTTGGTTACCGTTGCTGTGCCCAGTTTTCAGCAAGGCCGTTTTCTGGCCGATGCGCTTGATTCTATCTTGTCGCAACATGTGTCGGTTGAAATTTTTCTGGCCGATGGCGGATCAACCGACCAGACGCCAGAGATCATCAAAAAATACGCCCCCCATCTGGCAGGCTGGCGCAGTGAGCGTGATGGCGGCCAGGCCAATGCCATTAACTGGGCCATGGCCCAGGGCACGGCCCCATTTGTGTGCTGGCTGAACAGCGATGATGCCTTTGCTGCCAATGGGTTATCAACATTGCTTGATGCATTACAGAAGAACAGTGATTGGGCCATGGCCTATGGCAAGGTGATGAATACCGATGCAACCCTGACCCCCACCAGCGCTGTGTGGGTTCAATCGTTCAGCCGCTCAAAAATGGCGCAGCGCTGCATCATCAGCCAACCCGGCACCCTGATGCGGCGCACGGCATGGGAAGCCGTGGGCGGCGTGAACGGCGCCCTTCATATGGCGATGGACTATGACTTGTGGTGGAAACTGTCAACGCAGGGGCCTTTGGGCCACGTGCCACGTCTTGTGGCCTATAACCGGGTCCACCCAGAGACAAAAACAAATTCAAAGCGCGTGCAACATTATGTTGAAGCCATGAAGGTGGTGCGCCAGCATTATGGGCATGTGCCCCTCAAATGGTGGCTTTACTGGCCTTATGCGGTATGGTTCAAATCACTCCTTAACCCCCAACGTTGAGACACTGCATGGGCGCTGTCACCTTTTCAATCGATGAAAGACTGCTGGAAATACTTCAAAACAACGGCCGCCTAGATGCGTTTGTGGAAACCGGCACCTTCAAAGGTGATAGCGCGCTTCTTGCCTCAAAGTATGCCAAAAACGTTTACTCAGTCGAATGGTCAGAAAAGCTCTATGCAGAGGCCTCTGACAAATTGCGTGGTGTGGCGAATATCGCATTAACCCAAGGCACATCACCCAACTTCCTGATGACATTAAAAAGCAGGCTTGCTGAACGTCAGATTGTGTATTTTTTAGATGCACATTGGTGCGTTCATGCCAACACCGCTGGGGAAGAATCGCAATGCCCGCTCTTGGAAGAGTTGAAAAGCATCGGCAGCTTAAAAAGTCGTGATATTGTCATCATCGATGATGCAAGGCTTTTTTTATGCTCCCCCCCTGCTCCTCATCATGTCACCGATTGGCCAAAACTGCACGACATCATTACAGCCCTTCAGCGCCTGAGCGCCTCTCATCGTCTCGCCGTCTGCAATGATATGATTTTATTTTATCCGGAGGATATGGAAACGCTCCTGTCAACCTATGCCATCAACCACGGCATTGACTGGCTTCACATCATGCACCAAAACCGCGCCATTCAAAATGAGCACATCACCAAAGAGCACTTTTTTGCCGAGCAACGGCGATTGATTCAACTTGCACACGAAAAAGATGCCCTGATCCACCGGTATGAGGCGATATTCCAATCTTCTGCCAGCCTCAGCGATATTCACCCCGGCTTTATCTCAGAAATCCGCCGGCTTAACCATGAAGTTGCTTACTATCAGTCGCTCAGCAACGCCTACAAAGTTTATAGCGGCGGCGCCTTCAGTCAGTTGAAGGTGCAAGTGACAGCCGCGCTTGCCCGGTTAGGTCAACGCTTGTCTCACCTGATCAGACGCACGTCTTGAAAAGTCGTGACTGGACAAGTGACTGTTAAGCAGCCTATATCCTTTTCAGGAAAAAAACTTAAGCAAAACACCCATCTTGGTGCAAAAAATATGACCAAACCTCAACTCCTTTCATCATCCGAACACACGACATCTCCAATCCAGGAGGATGAGGTTTTGAGCACAAATGTTTTGTCGCGACTCCAAGAAGTGACAAAACATCTTGAAAAAATTGATACCCAATTGACCAAAAATAACAAGCACCTTGAGAATATAGAAGGTTTGATATGCTCGAAAATGAATTCGTCGGCTGCCAACAAAACTTCTTCACTTGTAAAGCGCCTTTTCTGGCCGCGCTTGGGCAACTTGAACCAATCGCCGCCTTGCCAACTTCTGCTTGATGACAGCTATTTCAAAACTTCGCCCCCCCCGAAGGCGCCAAAAATTTCTCTTGTCACGCCATCGTTTCGGCAAGGCGCCTTTATCGAACGAACAATCCTCAGCATCCTTCATCAGGATTATCCCAATCTTGAATATATTGTTCAGGATGGTGGATCGACCGATGATACCGTTGCGCATCTAAAAAAATATGAACATCGCCTGACATCGTGGGTGAGCGAAAAAGATGGCGGACAAACCAACGCCATTAATCGCGGCTTTGCCAAAACGGACGGCGAGATTATGGGCTGGCTCAACTCCGATGATCTGCTGCTGCCAGGCAGCCTGAACACGGTTGCCAACTTTTTTGCCCAAAACCCGCATGTGGACGTGGTCTATGGCCACCGCATCCTGATTAATGAGCATGACCATCAGATTGGGCGCTGGATCATGCCCAACCACAATCACGATGTTTTATCGTGGGCCGATTTTATTCCACAAGAAACCATGTTCTGGCGGCGCAGCCTGTGGGAAAAAGTGGGCGCCAGCCTGGATGAAAACTTTAAGTTCGCCATGGATTGGGATTTGATCCTGCGTTTTCGGAAAGCGGGCGCAAAGTTTGTGCGAATCCCCCGTTTTCTTGGCGCCTTTCGCATCCATTCTGCCCAAAAAACCTCGGCTGTTATTTCTGATATCGGCTTTAAGGAAATGGATATTCTACGCAAACGGGAAATTGGCTACGTTCCAGGTTATCCGGAAATACGCAAAAATCTGCTGATCTATATCTTGGAACATATTGCGCTGGATTACTCTTACCGCCTGTCGAGAAATTTCAAACCGCGCAAACCTTTTATGGTGATGGCCTAGATTCATGCTGGCTCTCGCACTCAGTTTTTTGTTGCTTATTTATTTCTCGATGGTCGGTTTTAGCGCGCTTGGTTTCACGCAATTAAGACAACGATTGATGATTAAACTGCTGCTGGCCCCTGCGGTGGGAATTGGGTTGGTGATGGTCCCCATCAACCTGCTTCATTTTTTTAATTTACCTATCAGCACCATCTGCTGGCCTGTTTTTATGGCCACAATTTTTATCGCTATCTTGCTTCTGTTAAGGCAAAAACCTATTATCCACACGCATCACGTCATACGCGTGGGGCTCATTGCCCTCGCCGCCTTGCTGGTGGTGGGGTGGCCCATGTTGCTGTTCGGGCTTGACTGGCTTAGCTACACCAACGATGACATGGCCAATTATGTTCTGGGGGCGCAGCGTTGTCTGCTGCACGGCCTTCAAGACAGGCCACCTGCCACTGCATTCTCAGAGCACACCGACTACACCGCCTTTTTCTGGTTCATGCATTGGTTTGGCGGGCACCGCGTGGGATCGGAGCAGATGATCGCCTATTTCTGGGGATTAACCGGGCTAAACGGGCACCAGCTGTTTGTACCGATGATGAACTGCTTTCACATGGCGTTGGTCATGGCGGCCGGCGGGCTTGTGTCGGCCAATTTTTCGGGCTCACGGCAGGCTTATGTCACTCTTATTCTCATGGCTTTATCACCCCTCACAGGATTGGGCACCCTCTTTCAGCTGATCGCGCAACTGATGGGTTTACCCGTTTTATGCGCTCTGCTGGCTCTCTCACACCGACTGGCACGGCCGACATCCTCGCACTTGGTCGGCCATATCTTGATCACCGCCTTGTTGTTCGGGGGTCTTTGCATCATTTACCCCGAAACCCTACCGTTTTATGTTCTCAGTGTCATTGTTTTTCTGCTGGCCATGACATGGCGCCGCGGGCGCACTCAAAACACCTTACGCCTGCTCATCATTGGTAGCATCATTGCCTTGGGGAGCCTGCTGTTACTGAACGTCACTTTGGCGAACATTGTGCATTTCATGATCACGCAGGCACAGTCGGGATCGAGCGCCCATGTGGTGCGTGGGCTGATCTTACCTTATTTCATGCTACCCACAGGGTTGCCCACTTTTTGGGGGATTTTGCCACTCACCGCCCATCTTCCCCTGCCCGACATCCTGAAAGATGTCGTGATGAATGGAATGATTCTTGTGGCCATAGCTCTTTTTGGTATCTTGCTCTGGCAACTGTTCAAACAAATAAAAAAACAAACCGTCTGCGCCATCACATCTCTTGTGATGCTTCTGCTGGGGGGTTATCTGTTCTACCAAGTTAGTGATTTTGGTCTTTTCAAGCTGTCGATGTTTATCCAGCCTTTTGTGCTGGGTGTCATGGCGATCTGGCTTTGTGAAAAGAAAAAACTTTTTTCTCCTCGCCGACAAAAAATCGTTCTGTTGCTGCTGTTGGTTCCAACCTTGGTGACTTATGGCGGCTATACGCTACGCAGCACGGGCACGATCAGCGGCAGTGCCAATGATGTGCCGCTTGCTAGCCTTAAAAAGGTCAACCAGCAATTTGCACAAACCATGGAAGAGGCCAAAGAAAAAGGCCTGAATCTTTTATGGTCAGATGCATCATGTACTGTGCTGGCTAAGTTTCAATCATTATACGCGCTGGGTGAATCTTTCCTCCTCCCCTCGCGGGATTTTCTGGGGAAACTTTTGGATCAAGCCACAGGCAAGCCTTCACCCCTCATGAGTGAGGAAGATATTCGTGCAGGCCATGAGCTCGATCAGATTCACATCCATCAACGTCGCGTCCATCTGATGGATAATCATTCTGTTGTTAACCGGTTCAAGGTTGTCAACAACCTGGGCGATGAATTATCGCGGCGCGCCTTAATCACAACCAACCAATCACAAAGCTTTTATAATGCTTATTATGCCAACCATGATGACGCCCCTTACTTTAGAATAGATACAAAACCGCGCAATCATCTTGTGTTTGTTTTTTCTGATTTCGGCAACCACTATTACCTGCATGATGTTAAAAAAATTTCGTATTTTGAGTTAGAGCGAGACCCGATGTTTCCCGGCCGCCAGTTTGCAAGCATGGGGCAGTATCTTGTATTCTTTATGGTTGGCGCGCCCCAGCAACCCCGCGTTTTAATGGAACTGACCAGCACCATTCTTAAACACAAAGGCAGCCAGTTGCCCCAGCCCGTCATCTCAGGAACAGAGGAAACGGTGATGCCGTTTGTGGGGCGCGGCTCTGGCCGCATGGTCAGCGCGCCTGTGCAAGGCAAAATGATTGAAGGCGCGCCCTTTCTGGCCTTCGATATGCAATCGCCCCCCGAGCGCATGCCCATTCACCGCACAGGCCTGATGAACCTGTATCACCCTGAAATACCGCTTGATCTGCGTAACATCAGCGTGTTTGGACGCGATGTATCGATTATCGACGACGAGGATTATGGCGCGTGGCAACGACCATCGTGGCTTGAAAAATTTCCGGCCGATCTGTCGCACAAACATCTGGAATATTCGGGCATTTATGAGGATGGATGGCTGTCTGAACACAGTTTGTTTGTTTTATCACGCCCCGATAAAAATTCAGTCCTGCACATTCAAGGATTGATCCCTTTGGTAAAAAATAGCCAATTCAGCACAACTCTGACTGTAAAAATAAATGGGAAGAATATGTTGGAACAACAATTAGCTTTGGGCGAGTTTCACTTCCGCATCCCGTCCGATCAGTTGCCCGAAAGCACAAGCTACCGCATTGAACTCATTTTCTCTGCCGCCCAGAAGCTGCCAGGCGATGATGCCCGCGTGGCCGTGGGCCAGCTGCACGCCATCGGGTTCAGGCCCTGATCACTTGCCATGATGCGTGGCTTTATTTATCGATAAGAGATGACTCGCGAAGCCCCCAACCCCCTGCTGTCGGTTGTTGTTCCTGTCTATAAGGAGGAAAACAGCATTAAGCCTTTTCTGGCGCGCATAGAGCCTGTGTGCCAAAAAATTGCCGGCGATTCTTATGAAATTATCTTTTCACTCGATCCATCGCCCGACAAAACCGAAGATGTGATTATGGCCGAAATTCAGCGCAACCCCCATATTCGGCTGCTTGTTTTCTCGCGGAGGTTTGGGCAACCGGCCGCCACCATGGCGGGCATTTTGTCATCGCAAGGGCAACACTGCGTGGCGATTGATGTTGACCTGCAAGACCCGCCCGAATTGATTGAAACCATGTTCCAAAAACTGGGCGAGGGGTTTGAAGTGGTTTATGCCCAGCGCCGCACGCGCGAGGGCGAAACGTGGGTGAAAAAAACCATTGCTGAATTCGGTTATGCGGTCATCAATAAACTGAGTGATGTTAAAATCCCCCGCAACACGGGCGATTTTCGCATCATGACACGCCGCGTGGTGGAAGAACTGCGCCGCCTGAACGAAACGCACGGCTTTTTGCGCGGGCTGGTGGCGTTTGTGGGCTTTAAGCAGGCCGCAGTGTTATACGATCGCGATGCACGCTTTGCTGATGTGGGCAAATATAATCGCCTGACAGGTTCTTTCAAAATTGGCCTGAACGGTCTGGTTGGGTTCAGCAGTCGGCCCCTTCAGTTTATGTCGCTGATTGGTTTTTGCTTCGCCATGATTGGCTTTTTGCTGGGGGCCTGGTACGTTTTCCAAAAAATTGTGGGTATTGAACTCACCCCCGGTCTTTCAACCACTGTGCTGGTTGTCACGTTCTTTTCTGGCGTACAGCTGCTGGCGCTGGGGCTGATGGGCGAATATGTGGGCCGCATTTATGACGAAGTGAAACGCCGCCCCGCCTATATTGTCGATCGCAAGGTCAATTTTTAATGATGGCGCTTATCAGGGAAAATCTGCGCCGGCCGGCGGTGCGATATATCTTGGTGGGCGTCACCAACACAACTTTCGCATGGCTGCTCATGAACCTCACGCTGGGCCCGCTGGCCATGAGCCCGGCCGCCGGCATGGCCATCGTTTTTGCTTTAACGGCCATTTTTCATTTTATCGCCAATCGGCAGTTCACCTTTCAAAGCAAGGGCAAGTGGCAGCATGATGTGCTGCGGTATCTTATCCTTTTGGGTGTCAATTACTTATCAACAACCGCCCTCACCCAATGGTTGACCGATTTGTCGCTGCCGCTATTAATCATCACAACAGCCGCAACGGTGTGGAGCGCGCTGCTGGGCTTTGCGGGGGGCAAATTTTTTGTTTTTCGCAACGCATCGTCATCTCTTTGAGCGAAAAACATGACACAAAAAAAATATTTGGTCACCGGCGCCGCGGGCTTTATTGGCAGCACGCTGGTCGATCGTCTGCTGCGTGATGGTCACACCGTGGTGGGGATTGATAATTTTTCAACAGGACAGCGCCGCTTTCTTGAAAAGGCGCAACCCACCCCCCGCTTCACACTGATCGAGATTGACCTGCTGCACGGCAATATTGTGCCGCATTTTGCGGGGGTTGATGGCGTGTTTCATCTGGCCGCCAATGCCGATGTGCGCTTTGGCACCGATGCCCCGCGCCGCGATTTAGAGCAAAACACCATCGTTACCCACAACGTGCTGGAAGCGATGCGACAAAACGGCGTGACACAGATTGGTTTTTCATCCACCGGCTCGGTTTATGGTGAGGCCAGGCAAATCCCCACGCCAGAGGATGGCCCCTTCCCCATCCAAACATCGCTTTATGGCGCCTCAAAACTGGCGGGCGAAGGGCTGATTGCGGCCTATGCCGAAGGTTTTGGTTTTAAGGCGTGCATTTTCCGTTTCGTCTCGGTGCTGGGGCCGCGTTACACGCACGGCCACGTGTTTGATTTTGTCCAGCAGTTGAAAAAAGACCCCGCCAACCTGCGCGTGCTGGGCAATGGCAAGCAACGCAAATCGTACATGCATGTCGATGACTGTGTCGATGCCATTTTGCTGGCGACCGAAAAATCGACCGAGAAGGTGGGCGTGTTTAATCTGGGCTGCCCCGAATATTGTGAAGTGAACGACAGCATTGGGTGGATCACCGCCCGCATGGGCCTGAATCCGCAGCTGAATTATACGGGCGGCGAACGTGGGTGGATTGGCGATAATCCGTTCATCTTCCTTGATGTACAAAAAATTCTGGCCCTAGGCTGGAATCCCAAATACACTATTCGCCAAGGCGTTGAAGCGACAGTTGATTTTCTGACGAACAATCTTTGGGTTTATGAGGCGCGATCATGAAGGGTGTTGATCATGCCTTAGGCCAACAAACACCTCATCACGCGGCCTGTTTGCCCAACGATGATGGCACGCTGCGCTGCATTGTGCCGGCCGATCGCGGCAAAAAATGGGGGAACTGATGCGCGTAGGCATTGTGGGCTGTGGGTTGATTGGCCAAAAACGCGCCAAGGCGCTGGCGGGCGCGCATCTCACCATGTGCGCCGATGTGGTGATGGATCGCGCCGCCGCACTGGCCAAAACCGCCAAGGCCGAGGCGACCGATGACTGGCAAAAACTGGTGACAAGCCCCCATGTTGATGTGGTTGTGGTGGCCACGCGGCATGATGTGCTGGCCCCCATAACCCGCGCCGCCATCGACAACGGCAAGCACGTTCTGGTTGAAAAACCGGCCGCACGACACACCACCGAACTGGCGGGCCTGGCCGATGCGGCCAAGCAAAAAAAGGTTTGCGTGCGCGTGGGGTTTAATCATCGCTATCATCGCGCTTTCCAAAAAGCACGGCAGATTGTGGACAGCGGCGCGCTGGGCGAGATGATGTTTATTCGCGCGCGCTATGGCCACGGCGGGCGCGTGGGATACGATAAAGAATGGCGGGCTGATCCCGCGCTCTCTGGTGGGGGCGAGCTGATTGACCAAGGCGTGCACCTGATTGATCTGGCTGGGTGGTTTCTGGGAAATTTCCCCCACGTTGATGGTTTTGCGCACACATATTTTTGGCAAATGCCGGTTGATGATAACGGCTTTATGATTTTGCGGACAGAAAAAAACCAGGTGGCCTTCTTGCATGCCAGCTGCACCGAATGGAAAAACACTTTTTCGTTCGAAATGTATGGCCGCACCGGCAAACTTCATATCGAAGGTTTGGGCGGCAGCTATGGCGTTGAGCGTCTGACGCACTATGCCATGCAGCCCGAAATGGGCCCGCCGCCCACCGAAGCGTGGGAGTATCCGATGGCCGATAACTCGTGGGATGTTGAAATGGCCGAATTTCTGGCCGATATTCAGCAGGGGCGCACACCGGCCGCCGGCCTTGCAGAGGCCGAGGCCGCCCTGACAGTTGTTCAAAAAATCTACGAAAGGTCTGGATATGATCATCGCCCGTAGTCCCCTTCGCGTCACCCTTGGCGGCGGCGGCACCGATTTGCCTTCGTATTATCGCGAACACGAAGGATTTTTGATCGCCGCGGCGATTGATAAATATGTTTATGTCACCGTCATGCGGCCATTTACGCCCGGAATTTTTTTGAAATACTCGCAACTTGAAAATGTGCCGCAGCCCGATGACGTGAAGCACCCCATTGTGCGCGAAGCCCTGCACATCATGAAAGAGCCCGTGCCGCAGGTTGAAATTACCACGCTGGCCGATATTCCTTCGGGTACGGGGCTTGGCTCATCGGGCAGTTTTACAACAGCCCTGATGAAGGCCCTGTATATGCATCACAAAAAACTTATTTTGCCGGCCGAGCTGGCCGAACTGGCATGCCACATTGAGATTGACCGATTGAAGGAGCCGGTGGGCAAGCAAGATCAATACATCGCGGCCTATGGCGGCATTACCTGCTTTACCTTCTGCCGCGATGATAAAGTGCAGGCGCGCCCCCTCAACATCAATTCAGAAACGATGTTTGATCTGGAAGATAATTTGCTGCTGTTCTTCACCGGTTTTTCGCGCAGCGCCGGCAGCATTTTGAAAGACCAGAACACCAAAACGCAGCAAAATAATAACGATATGATTGCCAACCTGAATTATGTGAAAGACCTTGGCCTGCGCAGTCAAAAGGCGCTGGAAGCCGGCAACGCGCGCGAATTTGGCGCCCTGATGCACGAACATTGGGAGCACAAGAAAAAACGCAGCGGCGGCATGAGCAACCCCAAAATTGACGAATGGTATGAACTGGGCATGACAAGCGGCGCGGTGGGTGGCAAGCTGGTGGGCGCGGGCGGCGGTGGCTTCCTTATGTTCTATGCCGAGGATAGAAACAAACTGAAACATGCGATGGTGAAAGCGGGGCTGGAAGAAGTCCGTTTTCGGTTTGATTTTGAAGGCACAAAAATTGTGTTGAACTGATGATCCCCGTTGCCATTTTGGCGGGTGGGCTGGCCACGCGCCTTCGCCCCATCACCACAACCATCCCCAAGGCTTTGGCCGAAGTAGCGGGCCACCCCTTTATTCATTGGCAGCTGCAAGATCTTGCGGTGCAGGGCGCGCACGATGTGGTGATGCTGGTGGGCTATTTGGGCGAGCAGATTGAAAAAGAAATTGGCAACGGCCACCAATACGGCCTGAACATTCGCTATGTTTTTGATGGGCCAACACTGCTGGGCACCGGCGGCGCGTTGCGTCAGGCCCTGCCGCTGCTGGGCGATGCGTTTTTTGTGCTGTATGGCGATTCCTTTTTGCAGGTCAATTATCAGGCGGTGGAGGCGGCCTTTATCAAAAGCGGCCAGCGCGCCCTGATGACCGTGTTAAAAAACGGCAACCAATGGGACAAAAGCAATGCAACCTTCAGCGGCGGCCAACTGATTGAATATAATAAGAAAAGCCCCACACCCGCCATGACCTATATCGATTATGGCCTCAGCATTTTAACCCGCCAGGCCCTTGAAGACTGGCACGAAAACGGTGTGTTTGATCTGGCCAGTTTGTTTCACTATCTTTCGGTGAGCGGACAATTGGCGGGTTTTGAGGTGTTTGAGCGTTTCTATGAAATCGGCACCCCGCAATCACTCGCCGAAGCCAACGCATACTTTTCATCAAAGAGGAAACCATGACCTACGCCGCGCAACACATTCAAGAATCCATTCAGATTTTACAAAAAATTGATGCCGCCGCGATTGAACGCATGGCCGATGAGCTGGCCGCACTCCGCGCGCGCGGTGGACGACTGATTTTTCTGGGCGTGGGCGGCAGTGCGGGCAACTGCGGTCATGCCGTCAATGATTTTAGAAAAATTGTGGGCATCGAAAGTTATGCCCCCACCGATAATGTTTCAGAACTCACCGCGCGCACCAACGATGAAGGCTGGGCCAGCATTTTTATCGAGTGGTTGAAGGTTAGCAAACTGAACAACAATGATGCGGTTTTTGTTTTCTCGGTTGGCGGCGGCAATATTGAAAAAAACATCAGCCCCAATTTGGTCACGGCCCTTCAACACGCCAAAAGTGTGGGTGCAAAAATTTTGGGCGTGGTGGGGCGCGATGGCGGCTATACCGCCCAGGTGGCCGATGCCTGCGTGATTGTGCCCACCGTGAACAATGATAACGTCACACCCCACAGCGAGGCGTTTCAGGCCGTGGTGTGGCATTTGCTGGTGTCGCATCCCAAACTGAAAGCCAACCAAACAAAATGGGAAAGCGCCACAGGTTCGCCCGCGGTTTCTACAGCCAAAGTGGCCTAAGCGTTGACGCGCGCCGTTTTTCTTGATCGTGATGGTGTGCTGAATGCCTCGCTGGTGCGCGATGGCCAGCCCTTTCCGCCCGCCACCCTTGATGAGCTGGATATTTTGCCAGGCGTGCCCGAAGCGCTGCACAAACTGCATCATGCCGGTTTTCTTTTGCTGGTGTGCACCAATCAACCCGATATTGCGCGCGGCAAAACCAAACTGGCCGATGTGCAAAAAATCCACGCGCACATGATGCAGACATTGCCGCTGGATGATGTTTTTATGTGCCCGCATGATGGGGGCGATGGTTGCGCGTGCCGCAAGCCCAAACCAGGCATGATTGTGCAAGGGGCCGAGAAATGGGGCGTTGACCCCCGCCAAAGCTTTATGGTGGGCGACCGCTGGCGCGATGTGGCGGCGGGCCAGGCCGCCGGTTGCACCAATTATTTTATCAACTATAACTACAACGAATCCCAGCCGCAGCCCCCTTTTTTTGAGGTTGCCTCACTTCTGGAGGCCGCGGATCATATCCTCTCTAACCCGGTCACATGAGGGCCCCATGCCAAGCATCCATGAACTGAACGTGAAAATTTTTGCCGATGGTGCCGATAAAACAGGCATGCTGGACATGGCGGCGAAGGATCATATCAAAGGCCTGACCACCAACCCCACGCTGATGAATAAAGCCGGCATCAAAGATTATGAAGCCTTTGCGAAAGATATTTTGTCGGTCATTCAAACCAAACCTATTTCGTTTGAAGTTTTTTCAGATGATTTTGCCGATATGGAACGTCAGGCTCACAAAATCGCCAGCTGGGCCGATAATGTTTATGTAAAAATCCCCATCACCAACACAAAAGGTGAAAGCGCGGCACCGCTGGTGGCCAAACTGGCGCAACAAAGAATAAAACTGAACATCACCGCGCTGATGACGCTTGATCAGGTGAAAACCGTTGTGGCTGCGGTGCAACCCGATGTGCCCAGCTATATCTCTGTTTTTGCGGGCCGCATTGCCGATACGGGCATCGACCCCCTGCCCCTCATGCAGGCCTCGATTACGGCGATGAAGGCCAAACCCGCTTCTGAGCTGATCTGGGCCAGCCCGCGCGAACTGCTGAACGTTTTTCAGGCCGATGCGATTGGCTGCCACATTATTACCGTGACCAACGATATTTTGAAAAAATTATCGCTGGTGGGGTATGACCTGAACACCTATTCGCTGGATACCGTGAAAATGTTTTATAACGATGCGACGGCGGCGGGTTTTAAGCTATGAAAAAAGCACTGATCACAGGCATTACGGGGCAGGATGGCGCCTATTTGGCTGAGTTTTTACTTGGCAAAGGGTATGAAGTTCACGGCGTCAAGCGTCGCAGCTCGCTGTTTAATACGCAGCGCATCGACCACATTTATCAAGACCCGCACGAAAAAGACCGCAGGCTGTTTCTCTATCACGGCGATATGACCGACAGCCTAAGTTTGCTGCGTGTTGTGCAGCGCGTTCAGCCCGATGAGATTTATAATCTTGCCGCGCAAAGCCACGTGGCCGTTAGTTTTGAAGAACCTGAATATACCGCGAATTCCGATGCGCTGGGCGCCCTCCGCCTCCTGGAAGCCATTCGCATTTTAGGGTTAGAGAAAAAAACACGCTTTTATCAGGCCAGCACGTCTGAACTTTATGGGTTGGTGCAAGAAATTCCGCAAAAAGAAACCACACCGTTTTATCCGCGCAGCCCCTATGCCGTGGCCAAGCTTTATGCCTACTGGATTACGGTCAACTACCGCGAAGCCTATGGCATGTATGCCTGCAACGGCGTGCTGTTTAACCACGAAAGCCCGCTGCGTGGCGAAACATTTGTGACGCGCAAAATCACGCGGGCTATCTCGCGCATTTATTTGGGCCTGCAAGATTGTTTGTATATGGGCAACCTGAACGCCAAGCGCGATTGGGGCCACGCGCGCGATTATATCGAGATGCAATGGCTGATGCTGCAGCAAAAACAGCCCGAAGATTTTGTCATCGCCACCGGTGTTCAGGCCAGCGTGCGCGATTTTATAGAAATGTCGGCGGCCGAAGTGGGCATCAAACTCACATGGCGCGGTCATGGTGTTGATGAAAAAGGCTATGATCAAAACGACAAATGCATTGTGGCGGTTGATCCGCGCTATTTCCGCCCAACCGAGGTGGATACTCTTTTGGGCGATGCGACCAAGGCGCGCGTCAAACTTGGCTGGCAACCCAAAATTACTCTTGAAGAACTGGTGAAGGAAATGATGCAGGCCGACGTGATATCGGCCAAACGTGATGACCTGATTAAAAAGCACGGCTATGCCGTGTTCAACCACAACGAATAGCCATGGACGCCAACACAAAAATTTATGTGGCAGGACACCGCGGGCTGGCGGGGTCGGCCATTGTGCGCGGCCTTCAACGTGCCGGTTATTCAAACATTATCACGCGCACGCATGCCGAGCTTGATTTAACCCTCCCCCAACCAACAGATGATTTTTTTAGCACCACAAAGCCCGATGTTGTTTTTCTGGCCGCCGCCAAGGTGGGCGGCATTGTGGCCAACAACACTTATCCGGCTGATTTTTTGCGCGAAAACCTGGCCATTCAGAACAACGTGATTGATGCCGCGCATCGTCATGGCGTGGCGCGGCTTGTTTTTCTTGGCTCCAGCTGCATTTACCCGCGCGATTGTCCGCAGCCAATCAAAGAAAATTATCTGCTCACAGGCCCGCTGGAGGCCACCAACAGCGCCTATGCTCTGGCCAAAATTTCAGGCGTTGAAATGTGCCGCGCTTATAATCAGCAGCATGGCACGCATTTTTTGGCTGCCATGCCCACCAATCTTTATGGACCTGGCGATAATTATGATTTGCAGCATTCGCACGTGCTGCCCGCCCTTATTCGCAAGGCGCACGAAGCCAAACAGGCCGGCGCCGCCGACATGGTGGTGTGGGGCACAGGCACACCGAAGCGCGAGCTGCTTTATTCTGATGATCTGGCCGATGCGCTGGTCATGCTGATGCAGCTGCCCCCGCCTGCTTTTCAAAAAATATTGACCGATGAACGCTGGCCCCTCATCAACGTGGGCTGCGGCGAGGATTTAACCATCCGCGAACTGGCGCAATTAGCCATTGAACAAGTTGGCTTCAGCGGTCAGCTGCGTTTTGACACCACACGGCCCGATGGCACCCCCCGCAAGGTGATGGATGTCTCGCGCATCAAGGCGCTGGGCTGGTCGCCAAAAATTTCTCTGGCGCACGGCATCAGCCTCGCCTATGCCGATTATCTGCAGCGCAGCCAAAAACAGGCAGCGTAATTACTGCGTTAACACAGAAATATGCCTCAGTTGTCGCGGCGCATGACGCACATCAGGGCATGGCAAAGTGCACAAAATATGGTTCGCTGTTTGCATCAGTTCGGCTTCAGTCATACCACCTTTTTACTGGTTTTACTGGCCCCTGTGACATAAACATTCAACACAAATTCAGCGCCACCAAACTGTTTTGGGTCAACCTTCTCGCCATAACCTATCACGGCTTCTATGCCATGAGCTAACAGCGCCGCTCTGATTTCTCGTTCATAAAACTCGGTGTTTTTTTGCATTGTTATCTCCTTCGAATGCTTTATTAAACAATAGTCACACAACAAATCAACGGCGCGAAACAACCGGCCTTGTCCCCTTTTCATCGCCGGGCAGCATCACATCGGTCATGCCAGCCCAGGGCGAGAGATTATCGAAGTTCCTAAAATCCTGCACCAGCTTCACGGGTTCATAGACCACGCGCTTTTGCTCGTCATCGTAACGAACTTCAACAAAGCCTGTCAGCGGAAAATCTTTCCGCAGGGGGTGCCCTTCAAAGCCATAATCGGTCAGAATGCGCCGCAAATCGGGGTGGCCCGAAAACTTGATGCCGTACATATCCCAGCACTCGCGCTCAAACCACCCCGCAGCGGGATAAAGCCCCACAATGCTGGGCACGGGTGTGTTTTCGTCGGTGCACACCTTGACGCGCAGGCGGGTGTTGCGGCGCAGAGAAAGCAGGTGATACACAACCTCAAACCGCTGCTCACGCTCGGGGTAATCAACCCCACAAATATCGATCAGTTGATCGAATTGCGTGGCGGGGTCATCGCGCAAACGTATCATTTCTGATAACAAATCTTCTACAGTAACAATCAAAGTTTGTTCGTTTGTGTCCATTAACTCGTTCATCATGCACCATCACCCCGCACAATCACTGTCTTGCCACCACGGCGTATTTTCCTGTGCAACTGCATAATGCCATAAATCAGGGCCTCGGCGCTGGGGGGGCAGCCGGGTACATACACATCGACCGGCACAATGCGATCGCACCCACGCACGACAGAATAAGAATAATGATAATAGCCGCCGCCGTTGGCGCAGCTGCCCATGCTGATGACCCAGCGCGGCTCCGGCATCTGGTCATAAACCTTGCGCAGCGCGGGCGCCATTTTGTTGGTCAGGGTGCCGGCCACAATCATCACATCTGATTGACGGGGTGAGGCGCGCGGCATCATGCCGAATCTGTCCAAATCATACCGGCTCATGTAGGCGTGGATCATCTCAACCCCGCAGCACGCCAAGCCAAAGGTCATGGGCCACATGCTGCCTGTGCGGGCCCAGTTAAACAGCTCATCCAGCTTGGCCAGCAAAAAGCCTTTTTTCTCGACCGTATCATTGATATGGCTTGTCACAGCCTCGGCCCCCGTGATGACGGGCATGGTGGGGGGCAAATCATGGGTGCGGATCATGGCTTAATTCTTAAACTCAAACACAAAATGTCGCAACAGGCCCGCATCACGAAAGCCGCAGGCGGTGTGGGCGGCGGCCGAGGCATCGTTCTCTGGCTCGGTATCAGAGGCGATGGCCAAAAAACCCATGTTTTTGGCATGGTCTATCAACTTTTCCATCAGCTGACGTCCCACCCCCTGCTGACGATAGGCCGGATCGACCCAAAAACCCTCGACATACATCACGGGGCTTTCCAGCGTGCCAAAGGCATGGCTGCGGGGCTGATAGTGCACATAGCCCACGCGCTTGTCGCCATCAAAAATTTCAAAGGATTCGTATTTGTGCACGGTGGCCTATTCCCACTCCAGCGCGCCCTTTTTCCATTCATAGATAAACCCGATGGTAAGAACGCCCAAAAATATCATGACCGACCAAAAAGCCGCCACCCCGCCTTCAAACAAACTGACCGACCACGGGAACAAAAACGCCACTTCCAAATCGAAAATAATAAACAGAATGGCAACCAGATAAAACCGCACATCGAAACGGCGGCGCGCATCGCTGAAGGCTTCAAAGCCGCATTCGTACGCCGAGACTTTTTCAGGATCAGGTTTCTGTTTGGCCAGCACAAACGAAAGGCCAGAGGCCGCCAGCGCCACCCCCAGCGCCACCGCCAGGAAGACCAGAATGGGGAGATATTGAACAGCGATATCAGAAAGCATGATTCATGCTAACCCAAGCCACGCAACGGCGCAAACCTCATGAGGTGAGGAATCATTTAATATAGACTGTTGTGCCTGCGGAGGCAGGCCCCCATCACCCGCATGAAATGCAAAAAATGAAGTATGTGTGATGGGCCCCTGCTGGAGTTTACCCTCGCGAAGGCGGGGGCAGGGGCTTCAGTCTTTTCCTATGCTTTTTTATGAAGTGCTGCCCCTCATCCGCGATGACCAGCTTTGCGCCACCCCCATGCCCAAAATGGTGGCATAAGTTACGCTGATGGCGGGGATTTGCAGGCTGAAATCGACCACACTGTGCAGCCCCACCTGCACGCTGACGGCCAGGGCCAGAATAGGGAAAATCGCATCGCGCTGGCGTTCCATCGCGCCCATTAAACAACGCCACACCAAATACGCCAACGCGGCCAGCACCAGAATGGCCATGGGCAGGCCCAAATCAAACGCCAGCTCTAAATAATCGTTATGCGTTTTGTGCACCCACCCTTCGACCGAAGGATCGCGATACAATCGGAAAGCCTGATCAAAATTGCCAAAGCCATGACCAAACCACGGGTTATTCAAAATGGCCTGCCATGTCAGTTCATAGACGCGCCAACGGTAAGGCACATCGCTGGCCAAGGCGCTGCCCGAAAGGCGTTCAAGCAACCCCGCCCCGCCCAGCGCCAACCCAAACAGTGCCAGCCCCACCATGCCCAGCGCCAGCAACCCCGCCGTGACCACCGAAAGTTTTCGGTTAAGGCTGAACGCCAGCACCAAAACCACCAGCCCCGCCATGGTGCTGAAAAAACCGGCGCGACTGTCAGAATAAATCAGCGCCACCAGCAGCACCAGCGGCAGCAAAACCCACACAAGCTCGCGCCCCACAAAGCGCTGCAACAAATCGTGCCAGAAGTTTTTTTTGTCAATCTCATCCCACGCGTGGCGCCAGCGCCGGAGCACAAAAGCCACCGCCGCCAAAAAGCCCATGCCCGCATAGGTGGCATAAGAATTGCGGTTGATAAATGTGCTGGTCAGGTTATCGATGTATCGGGTTTTCTCCATCCACAAAATCATGTTCAGGCCCATAAATTCCATGCTCAAACCGTACAGAGCATAAAGAACACCCGCAAAAATAATCATGCGCAACAGCAGGTGCGCATCATCGGCGTGCGCGGCAACAGAAAGCGCCATAAAAAAAACCACGGCATACATGCCAAACCGCAGCACGCTGGTGTACGTCGCCGTCGGATCAAGCGCGATGCGTGGTGTGAGTGAAAAAGTTTGATCGGTTTGCGATAAAATTTTCTGCGCCTCCAGCCACAGAGGGTGCGCCCACTCGGCCGCATGCCAGCCGGTGGTCTGCCACAGGGCGAACGCCATCACCATCACCGCCACGATGCCTGTCAGCACAAGCCCTGTCTGACATTTTAAGGCACACAGCTGCGGTTGCCGCCACACCGCCACGCCATAAAGGGCGGCCAGCGCGCCCATCGCAACGGCCATCAGCGCCGCCGACCATAAACGGTTGGCCCCCAACGGCAGGGGCGCCAGCAGCAGCACAAGGCACAGGCCAATTACTGCCAGCCTGACAAGCAATGTGGGCAAATCAGAACGCCATGTCATGGCCCATCATGCGATAAAGTGTCGCGCGGGGCAAAAGCCTTTCATCTCTTGACAAATTGGCGCAATCCGCCAGCCTTCGCGCATGAAAAAATATCGCACCCTCGATGATCTGAATGCCGCAGGCCAGACCGTGCTGGTTCGGGCCGATTTGAACGTGCCCATCGATAGCGCGACGGGCGTTGTGCGCGATGCCACGCGCATCATCCGCCTGGCCCCCACCATGGTCGAGTTGGCTAATCAGGGCGCCAGGGTTGTGGTGATCTCGCACTTTGGTCGGCCGCAGGGGCATGAGAAACAATATACACTAGAAAAAATTTCCCTGGCGTTCGCCCATGCGCTCAATCGTGAGGTAAAGTTTTTCCCCGATACCATTGGCGATGGCGTGCGCAGGGAAATTTCCCATATGAAGAATGGCGATATTCTGGTTTTAGAAAACACACGCTTTTATAAAGAAGAAGAAGCCAACGATGCGGCCTTTGCCGCGCAATTAGCCTCGCTGGCCAATGTCTATGTGAACGATGCGTTTTCATGCGCGCACCGCGCGCACGCCAGCACGGCCGGTGTGGCCCACCATTTGCCCAGCTATGCCGGCCGCCTGATGCAAGCCGAACTGGAAGCGCTTTCAACAGCGCTGGAAAACCCCAAACGCCCCGTGCTGGCTGTGGTGGGGGGCAGTAAAATTTCAACCAAACTTTCGCTGCTGAATAACCTGATCGCCAAGGTCAACAGTCTGGCGCTGGGCGGTGCCATGGCCAACACCATGCTGCTGGCCAGGGGGCAGAACATTGCCAAATCGCTGGCCGAACACGATATGCTGGATATCGCACGCGATATTATGACCACAGCCAGCAAACAGAATTGTGAAATTCTGCTGCCCATCGATGCCTGTGCCGGCAAAAAACTGGCGCCCGATCAGCCCGTGCGCATGGTCACGCTGGATAAGCTGGAGGCCGATGAAATGATTTTGGATATCGGCCCGCAATCGATCACCGCCCTGCAACGCAAGCTGACAAGCTGCCGCACGGTGTTGTGGAATGGCCCCTTGGGCGCCTTTGAAATCAAGCCGTTTGATACGGGCACCAACATGGTGGCCCAGGCCGTGGCCGAACGCAGCACGGCAGGACAACTTGTCTCTGTCGCGGGCGGGGGCGATACGGTGGCCGCCCTTAACGCCGCGGGCGTGGCTGATCATTTCACTTATCTTTCGACCGCTGGCGGCGCATTTCTGGAATGGTTGGAAGGCAAAGAATTGCCCGGCGTCAAAGCCCTGCTGCTGCAACGCGCCTAGGGTTAGAATACATCAAGAGCACGGCTGTGCCTGCGGAATCAGGTATCCAGTTTTTGCTTTGTTTTTCTGCGTTACTTTTTGTCCATGGATTCCGGCTTCCGCCGGAATGACATGATTTTTTCTCAGCTACCCATCTTCATGATGGATTCAGCTTACACCACCACTTTGTTCTGCACTGCCTCAAACATTCCCTGGTCGGCGGGCCAGTTGCCATAGGCCCATGTTTCGGTAAACGGCCCGTGTTTTTCTATATAATCTTGTACGCGCTTTTTTTTGCGATCGCGCACGCAGTTGCCGTTCACAAAACGTTCGCCATAACACCCATCGGCCCCCACCTCAATCTCGGTGCACAAAATATCGTGATGCGGCAGCGCACGACACAAGGTGGGCAAATAAATATTCATGCCGCCGCTTGCAATCACAATCCTGTCGCCGGCAGCATCATGCTGTTTCAGACGATGTACGATCTCATCATTCCATACCACCTTGGCGCACAAACGCGCGATGGCGGGTTCCATCTCTTGCGGCGTGCGGCCTGTTAAAACGCGCCTGACCATCCACGCCTTCAAATAAGTTTTGCGGCTCGTATCGGCCGATGCGGATGAGAAATTTTTTCCTATCATCGATAGCATCGCCAGCGCGCTGTAAATGATCATGCGCGGCCAACCAACCAGCTGCACAAAAAAATCAAAATTACTGTCATGGGTGATCAGTGTATGATCAAAATCGAAGAAAACCGCGCGCATGATCAATCAGGCCGACTGGGCGGGCAGCAGCACCGCCTGCACAGGTTGATTTTTTGAAAGCCCCATCAACGCACCGCAATGCGGGCACAGCGCGCGCCAATCGGGCGTGGCGGTGTTGCATTGGCTGCATTCCCATGCCACGGCGGGCGGCACATGCACGGCTTTTTCCAGCCAGTTTTTGGCGGCAAGATGATCACCGCGCTCGGCCTCCTCCAGCTGTGCCAGTTGCTGATACACCCACTGATCGGGTTGCAACTGTTCAAGCCTGAACAGGTGCCGGCGCGCCTCGCCCCACAATTTAGCCCGCTGCGCTGTCGTGGCCAGCAGCCAGTGGCTGGCTACATCATCGGCCGCGTGGCCCGTAAATTTTTGTGCGCGGCGATGCTGCACCAACGCATCATCGGGCTGAAGCAAATGCGCCAGAAGCTTCGCGATTTCAAGATCAGGCTCCTTACGAAACTGATCGGCCAGCAAACGCAGCGCGCGTTCGCGCTTGCCATTCGCGGCCAGAGCGCGCGCCATCACCATCATCACCGGCGGCCAGTCTGATTGAAGTTTGCGCGCATCCTCGGCCGCCTGAAGGGCTGTCGTATGATCGGCCACCGCCAGAGCATTTTCGGCACGCGCCAGGGCCACCGCCGCCTGCCGCTGCAACGCATCGCGCGCCCCCAGCTGGCGATGCACATAGGCCTGACGCAGCGCATTGCCCGCGGCATTCCAATTTTGCTCGCGCAGAGAAATCTCATACGTCACCATGTGCAGCCACGGCACATCGGCGCGGCGCTGGCCCAGCTCGGCCGCCAGTTTTTTGGCTTCAGCCACATCGCCTTTGCGCAACGCCAGATTAATCAACCCCCGATACCCCAGCACGGCGCTGTCGGCTTCCAGCAGCAACTGTCTGAAATGCTCGGCCGATTTTTCTTCATGGCCCGATAAATCGGCCGCCTGCGCCAGCAACAATTGTGTCAGCGGTTTGCCTGGCAGAAGATGCTGCACGGCTTTTGCTTTTTGTGTGGCCAGCTTGGTATCGCCCGAAGCCACGGCGATTAATCCTTCCAGCAATCGCTGCTGCCCTTTTTCCAGCCGCTGCAGCCGATTTTTTTCACGCCACAGGCGCGGGCCATCAAGAAACCAGCGCAAGGCGCGGTACACCACCAAACATAACGCCACCAGAATAAAAATGGCCGCGGTAAAAAACGCCGCCGATGTACGCACTTCATAGCCCAGCCAGTGCAGCACCACATTGCCGGGATTCGTGGCCAACCACACGGCCAAGGCCGTGGCCAGCACAATTTTGATGATAAAGGCCAGATATTGCCACATGATTTAGGGTTCCATCACAGCGGCAGGGGGCGATAGATTTTCAGTTCCTTTCGTGGCGGCGCCTTCCATTTTTTCGGGCATAGAGAATGCCCCTGCTGCCTCCCCCGTCTCTCCCTGCAATGCTTCCTGCGGCTCTCCCTGCAGGGCGCGGCTGATGTCTCTCAGCGTCGTTTCTAATTGATCACGCGCCTCGGCATCCCTCAGCCATTCTTGCAGGGGTTCGCCCGCATCGCCCGGCAAGGCCTGTACGGCGGCAATGGCTTCGGCCAGCTCGCCCCGCTGCAGGTGGGCATCAATCTCGAACAACACACGCTCAGGCCCGCCCGATTGACCATCCAGCTGCATGCGCCGCACGCTGATCACGCCCTGAAGCTCGGCCAGCACTCTGTCCCACCACTGGGGCGCTTCGGCCAAGCGCAGTTTTTGGAGCGTGGCCCCCGCCAGCACATTAAACCGCTGGCCCAGCGCCTCACGCGTGGCCACACCGGCCTGGGCATGTTCTTTCATCTGCTGGCAAAGTTGTTCAACATCCTGCCTGTCAGATACCGACTGGCAAAAACTTTTCCATTCACGTTCAAAAGGGCGCGAGGTTGAGGCCACCTGCCGCAAATCGAGGTACGACAGCAACTGCACCCGCTGACGCTCAATCTCCTCGCGCTCGTACTTCACCTGGCTTTCCTTCAGGGCGTTCAGCTCTTGCTCCAAAATCAATAAATTCTCTTGGGTTTTTGTGACGTCGGCGCCTGTGCCGCCTGCCAGTTTTTCTTCCAGCGCCGCCACCTGCCCGGCCAGCGATGCCAGCTGACTGTTATCAATGGCTCCGGCCGCAATGGCGACGCGATTATTCAAACTTTCCAGCTGGCGCTGCATGTTTTCCAGCGTGGCGGTATCAGGCGCGATGCCTTCTGCCTGGTCAGGCGCTGTTTGTTTGGCTGTTATCTGTGCGGCCTCTGGCAGCCATGCCGGAAAAAAATGCACAACCACCCACGGCTGAGCCAGCGCCACAACAGCCAGCACAAAGGCCAAAACACCCACCACGCCCGATTTTTTTGGGGCGGCAGAAAGTGGCGGCGTGGGTTTTTCTGTGGGTTCGGTCATGGTGTTTCAGACAGTGTATGATGCAAAAGTTGCAGCAGTTTTTCTTCCTCTGGTTGTGCCGGAGTCAGGACCTTTTGCCAAGCCAGCACGCCTGCCGCCCTAGCCACAGCCGGTGAAAGACAAAACGCCATCATCCCCCTGCATTGTTGTTGCTGATGAATGGCCGAAAGCCCGCGCACCAGCGCCTCGGCCGTGCGCGCCGAATACAGCAGCACAGCCTGCCACGGCGGTTGGGCCCACAGCGTGATCATCTCATCATCCCATTCTGTCACCATTGTGGCCGAATAGACAGGCCATGTGTGCACGATATGATTTTTTTCCTGAAGGCTGGTCAACGGCTCGGCCGTGCGATGCTCGCCCCCTACCCACAAAAAATGTCTTGGCGCAGAATATGTTGCCACAATTTTTTTGGCTAAAACGTCACCATCCTCTGCGATGGCTGCGATGTTTTTGAATCCGGCCGCGGCCGCCGCCTCGGCCGTTTTTTGCCCCACAATATAACAAGGCACCTCGCATAAATCGTGCGGCGGGTGCCAAAAACAAAAACTGTTCTGACTGGTGATGATGATGGCATCAGCGCGCACACCTTCTGGCCTTGGCGCATGGGTGGGGGCAAGGTGCAGCAGCGGCTGATGATACACCACAAAGCCGCGCTGTTTCAGCGCATCGATGGTGCTGGCCGCCGCGGGCATGGGCCGCGTCAACAGCACACCCTTTGCGCTGGCGTTCATCAGGGTGTCCACCACGGCGCTTTGGCCAGCATATCGTGCGCGAGGTGACGGCCCAGATTCGCCGCCTCGTGGCGGGGGGCAGCCCTTGTCTCACGCAGCTGATGTGTACCATCCACCGACGCCACAAAACCTGTCAGGGTTATCTGATCACCCTCCAGCGTCGCCAGGCCGCCAATGGGGGTCTGGCAACTGCCGTTCAAAGCCGCCACAAAAGCACGCTCGGCCGCCACGCACACCGCCGTTTCGGCATGATTAATCTCTGCCATCATCGCGGCGATATCTTCATCGCTTTCCCTGATCTCCATCGCGATGACCCCCTGGCCCACTGCCGGCACCATCTGATTAACAGGAATAATGCTGGTCACGCGATCGATATGCCCAAGGCGGGCCAGCCCCGCATACGCCATAACGGCCGCCGGCACCTGCCCGCGCCACAACTTCTCCAGCCGCGTGTCGACATTGCCGCGCAATGGCACCACCTGCAGATCGGGCCGCATGGCCAAAAGTTGTGCCTTGCGCCGCACGCTGGCTGTGCCCACCACACTGCCTTGCGGCAGCTGATCAAGGGTGGCGGCAAAGGGCGATAAAAACGCATCGCGCGCATCGTGCCGGGGCAGATAGGCGGCCAGCGTTAATCCCTTGGGTGAAAAATTCTCCATATCCTTCAGAGAATGCACAGCAATATCGATCACATTGCTCTGGAGGGCCTGCTGAAGTTCTTTGGCAAAAAGCCCCTTGTGCCCGCCCATATGTGTTAAGCATTGCTCGCCCTGATCGGGCCGCCATTCGCCCGAGGTGCTGATGGGCACAAGCTTCATCGCCGCCTCATGCGCCAGCCCCGGCACCGCCGCACGCAGGGCAGACATGCATTCGGCCGCCATGGTTTGGGCCAAAAGACTGGGGCGCGTGCCCACACGAAGGGGGAATCTGGAAAAAGTCATGTGAAAGAATATTTCTTAACAGAGATTAGGGAGGGATCAAAACCGTCGTGGCATGGAAAAACTGAAAATCCTGCGACAATAGAAGCCCATCATTATCGGTCGTGTCTTGTTTACCTAAGCCAGCCTGTCCATCTGCCGGCCTCTGTTTTCTGAGCTGCTGGTATTTTCTTTGCTATTTTTGTTCTGTCTGTGCTGCGTGGCCGGTTTTTCGGGCGGTTCGCTGGCGCGTTTGGTCATGGGCACGGCCTGATGCGGCACGGCCTGAAAAAGCTGCTGCTGAGGCTGTTGCTGCTGCAAGGGCAGGTTTTGAGCCTGCGGCGGCGGTGTGATCTGGTTAATGTGCATTTATCCATCCCCTGAAAAATTAACAATAAAAAATAATCTGTGCGCCTATAATTCTAACATTAATTGCGTGAAGGGAACCTTAACCAATAAGAGGTGAGATAAGGCAGCAAAACGACGTGGAAATGCAACACATTAGCCCCTCACAGATGAATCAGCTGCTCGCGCTGGCGCGTGATAATTCGGGCACGGGGCGTCGTCACCTTGTTTCTGAAATTTCGTCGCACTTTTTGCCCGATCATGTGCGCCTGTCTGATCGCGAGATTGAACTGCTTCACGCCATTGTCGATGAACTGATCAGGTCGGGCGATACAACCGTCAAGCGCGATCTGGCCGAATGCGCGGCGATCAGCGCCAAAATTTCGCGCCACACGCTGCTGATGCTGGTGGCCGATCGCATTGACGTGGCCGAACCTGTTTTATCGAAATCAAAAAAACTGAGCGATGATGACTTAGTGCGTGTGATTGCCGAGCATGGGCGCGATCATGCCAAAGCCATTGCCACGCGCGAAAGCATCAGCGCGGCGGTTGTGGATGCGCTGGTGATCACGGGCGATGTGGACGTGATGACCATGGTGGCCAAAAATCTTGGCGCCGTTATTTCAGATGACGCCATGCGCATCATGACCGAAGCCGCCCGCTTTGCCGAGCAGTTGCGGGGCCCCATTTCAGCGCGGCCAGAACTGAAACCAGAGCAGGCCACGCAAATTTACTGGTGGCTGTCGGGCGATATGCGCCGCAGTTTGCTGAAGCGTTTTGGGCTGAACCCCCATCAATCTGAGCAGGCGCTGCAAAACACCATTGAAGAACTTTTGGCCCACCACCAGCTGGCCAAAACCGATGATGCGGCGATGAATCAGGTGGCCGATTGGCTGCTGGAGCGCGAAGCGGTGAACCCCAAAAGCCTGACACAGGTGCTGCGCCTGGGTTTTTTCCGGCTGTTCAACATTCTTATGGCGCGCATCACGGCCCTGCCGCAAAATGCTGTTGATACGGTTGTGCTTGAATCGGGCGGGCGCTCGCTTGCGGCGCTGTGCAAGGCGCTGGGGGCCGATAAACCGTGCTTTGTGTCTATTTTTCTTCTCTCGCGCGGCAGCAGGCCCGGCGAGCAGATTGTGCACCCGCGCGAGCTTTCAATGGCCATCGCCGCGTTCGATCGCGTGACACCCACCATCGCCCAGCAATTGCTGCAAACCTGGCGCCGCGACCCCAGTTATTTGTTGCGCAGCCAAGATACGTTGACCGACGTGGAAACCGCGGCGCGATAGTCGATAAAACCTTTATCAACTGCGTTGCACGAACCAGAATCCCCTATCCCAAACAATATGACTTGGCGTCAAACCAAGCGATGGCGCGTCATCCTTCAATCTCTCAAAGAGTTCCTTACTTGCGCCTGTAATCATGACGGCTGGTACAGTCTGACGCTTTAATTCAAATCTGCTTTTAGCATATCTAAACGCCCTCATCATCAGATGATCCCGTCTATCCACCACTTTGATTAAGCCTATCCCTTGATAATCAAAGCCCGACAAAATCCCATGGCTGGCCCTTATCTTCTCAACAATGCTGTCTTTAAGAGGACGAAGCCCTCCGATAGACTCATGACCATCTTGAAAAACTAATATCGTCTCAAAATTTTCTGATGGCGGCAGCCTGCGCAGAACTGGAGATTTTTTCAGTTGGTCAACAAACCTTTCTAAACTTCTATCTTCACGACGAGCTTCAAGTGTATATGCCCCTGAAAACACACTGACATCACTTAAAATACTGACCGCGCGAAAGAGATTTTTGTCATCGGTACGCTGCGCCATCTCCAGCACAGCGTTTCCATAACGAGCAAACGGCCATAGAAATGGTTTTAACGCTTCATAAATTCCTTTTTTTCCTTCTGCCCCGCGTAACAGCGGCAAATGATGTGTGATAAGATTTGCCATACGATCATTGATATTTGCATGAATATTTGCCTGCAACAGGGCATTGGCCACAACGTCACACGCCCATGCAATTGTGCCGGCGCTGTGCCCACCTAAGAGATTATTGTCTGACATTTTTTATCCACTCTGTTTACGATGAAGGAAACGCAAAATAATTATCCTTACAAACAATAAAGTCAACCCACTAAAACCCACTCGCAATACGTTCTACCAGCTGTTTCACGGTGGGGATGAAGCCGTTCGAGTAAAACGGATCGCGCGCAAAGCGATAGGCGTTGTGGCCGCTGAACATCAGGTTATCATTCACGCTGCCATCGTGGCTGATGTTTTGCAGCGTTTTTTGAATACAGAAACTGCGCGGATCAGGCTTGCGGCCTGTGCTGTTCCCCTCGTGCTGCGACCAGTTGGAAAAATGACACGCCGACAGGCACCCCATGCACCCGCCCTGATCGGCCAGAATTTGTTTGGCGTTTTCAGGCGTCACAAAAATAAGGGTTTGGTCGGGGGTGTGCAGCGCTTTGCTGAAACCCTGTGCGCGCCATTCAAACATGCGGGCTTCATCGGCCGGCGTGATGTAAACAGGCTTGCCCACGGCCGAAATTTGATAAGGCTGGGTATGTTCGCCCACCGCTTCGGGCACATAGGCGATTTGCCGTTCGCTGCGCGCAATCAAATCCTGCAAGAAATCATTCCGCACGGCCGACGAATAAAAACCGGTGGGCGAGAATTTGTTCAAAAACACATCGCCTTCTTTCAGCGTCAGCAATTTTTCTTTCCACGCGTTGCTGATGGGACTTTCCTGCGTGACCAGCGGGCGCGTGCCAAACTGAAACGCGATGGGGCCAATTTCTGGGTTATCCAGCCACTTTTCCCATTCCGAAACCCACCACACCCCCCCCGCCATCACAATGGGCGTATCGTGCAGGCCCACCTCTTTCATATAATCACGCAAGGCTTTCACACGCGGATAGGGGTCTTGCGGCACATCTGGGTCTTCGCTGTTCGACAAACCGTTGTGGCCGCCGGCGCGCCACGGGTCTTCATACACCACGGCGCCCAGCTTATCGCTGACCTTATGAAAAGCGCGCAGCCAAAGTGCACGAAACGCCCGCGCCGACGACACAATGGGGTAATAATGCACGTTAAATCTGGCCGCAATTTCAGCCAGCTTATAGGGCATGCCGGCCCCACAGGTAATACCATGAATAAGCCCCTTGGCGCCTTCTAATATACCATGAAGCACACGCTCGGCCCCGCCCATTTCCCACAACACGTTCATGTGAATGCGACCCTGGCCACTGGCAATATCCCACGCCTTGCGCGCCTGGGTAATGCCGCCTTGAATGGCGTATTTTATCAGCTCTTCGTGCCGCGCCTTGCGATCTTTGCCATGATAGATTTGGGGGATGATGCGCCCCTGCTCATCATAACTGTCGGCGTTCACGCCCGAAAACGTGCCCACGCCACCCGCCGCCGCCCAAGCCCCCGTGCTGGCCCCATTGCTGATGGAAATACCCTTGCCACCTTCGATAAGAGGAAGCACCTCTTTACCAGAGATCACCAACGATTTTAATGCTTTCATAGGTGTATTTATGGCGGGATTCATGGCGCATGACAACCGCGCTATAAATGTCTTTCAAAATCCATGTGACCGTGCAAAACGCGAACAACAATAATATTTTTCCCCTGCTTTTTATAAAAAACAACGTGCGAACCGACAAGGCGCCGATAATATCCCAGCCGCACATCAGCGCACGATTGCCCAAGAGAGGGATGTTGATGAACCCGCGTCATGTCATCGACAATCCTTGTGACATATTCTTCGGCCTGTTGCAGTCCCCACTATTGGGCTGTGTAATCCCATATCTGGCTTAAATCATCTTCTGCTTTGGGCGTGAGCGAAGGGCCATTATTTTTTCTTGCGTTTTTTGGCGATAAATTGATGCGCATTAAAACGCACAGGTTTGCCGCTTTCTTCCCCCTCAATCAGGGCGGCGCGCAAAGCACCAAGGCGTATTTCCTGATCTTCCAGAAGGCGCAACCCCGCCCGCACAACATCGCTGGCCGAACCGAAACGTCCCGCCGAAACCTGCTGCTGAATAAATGCCGCGAAGTGATCGCCAATCGTGATTGATGTGTTTTTGGACATTGCCCCCTCTGTCTTTGCACAAAGTACCAAAAAGTACCATAACATGGTATCTTTGGCAAGGGCTGTTTGCATAAATATTTTCTTGACCTTGGTTCAAATTATTCCGCATAATGTGGGTGTGAGCACGCTTTTACCCCTTCTTCTCCTGCGACTGCTGCGCAGTGTTTTGCTGCCCCTTGGGGCGCGATAATTTTTATGGCCCTTGGCCACCCTCCAAAATATACCAACCATCAAACAGAGAGAAAAAAACATGTCTGCCACCCCTATTATTATTTTTGATACCACCCTGCGTGATGGTGAACAATCGCCGGGCGCCGCCATGACGCTGGAGGAAAAAGTGCGCATTGCCCGCGTGCTGGATGAGTTGCGTGTGGATGTGGTCGAGGCCGGGTTCCCCATCGCCAGCGAGGGCGATTTTATGGCCGTGCAGGCGGTGGCGCGCGCATTGCAGCACGCCGTGCCTTGTGGTCTTGCCCGCGCTGCGAAAGCCGATATTGAACGCGCCGCGGAAGCACTGAAAGTATCGCCACGTTTTCGCATCCACACCTTCATCAGCACCTCGCCCCTGCATATGAAATTTAAGCTGCAGATGGAACCTGATCGTGTCTTGGAAAAAGTGAAAGAAAGTGTGGCACTGGCCCGCAAACTGACCGATGATGTAGAATGGTCTGCCGAAGATGCCAGCCGCACCGAGCATGATTTTTTATGTCGCTGTGTCGAAACGGCGATTAAGGCGGGTGCCCGCACCATCAATATTCCTGATACGGTGGGTTACAGCGTGCCCCAAGAATATGAGGCGTTGATCAACATGCTGGCCAACCGCGTGCCAAATATCGATCAGGCCATTCTCAGCACTCATTGTCATAACGATCTTGGGCTGGCTGTCGCCAATTCGCTGTCAGGTGTTTTGGGTGGCGCGCGGCAGGTTGAGTGCACCCTGAATGGTCTTGGCGAGCGCGCGGGCAACGCCGCTCTGGAAGAAATTGTGATGGCCATGAAAACACGACCCGATTTTCTGCCCTATACCTGCAACATCCACACCGAGGTGATTACCAAAGCCAGTCGTTTGGTTTCCAGCATCACGGGTTTTGTGGTGCAGCCGAACAAAGCCATTGTGGGGGCCAACGCCTTTGCGCACGAAAGCGGCATTCATCAAGATGGCATGATTAAAAACAAACACACCTATGAAATTATGACGCCCGAAAGCGTGGGCCTGACCAAATCATCGCTCAAGCTTGGCAAACTGTCGGGGCGCAATGCGTTTAAGACGAAACTGCATGAACTGGGCTATGACCTGGGCGACAACGCGCTGGAGGATGCCTTCAAACGCTTCAAAGATTTGGCCGATGCCAAGCGCGACATTTGGGATGAAGATATTATCGCGCTGGTGGATGATGAAATGGCCCGCAGCATGGATCGCGCCAAATTTGTGGGGCTTGAATTGCGCGCCGGCACGCGCGGCCCCGCCGAAGCCACGATGGAGATTGACGTGGATGGCGCCGTGCGCGCCACCAAAGCCTTTGGCAACGGGCCGGTCGATGCCATTTTTAACGCGGTGAGTGATTTGCTGCCCCACGATGGCAAACTGATTTTATTTCAGATTGGGGCCATCACCACAGGGGCCGATGCACAGGCCGAAGTGACCGTGAGGCTGGAAGAAAACGGCCGCACCGTGAACGGCCAGGGCACCGACCACGATACCATGGTGGCCGCCGCACGCGCCTATATTCACGCTGTCAACAAACTGGCCATCAAGCGCCAGAAAAGCGAACCACCAGTGTTGACCGAAAAAATGCGGGCGGTGTGATTATCTATCGCCGCTCTGTCAGTTTTTCATTCAACCAATATTTGATCAGCGACTGATAAGGAATATCGCGTTTATTGGCGGCTATTTTAATCGACTCCAGCAAACTGAGCGGCAGTCGCAAAGAAATCGCCGTGGTCGTGGGTTTCAGATTGGGCATGCGTGTGCGTTTGGCTTTTGACCAGTCGAAATAATCGGTTGAATCGTGCTTCTCCCAAAAGCGTCTTTCCGCCGCTTCGCTGGAGAATTTTGGCACCGTCTTAAGTTTTTTCGTCATAAATCGCACGCTCCTTCCGGTGCATAGGTCTGGCTGAGATGATACGCAAAAGTGTTTTATTTTTCCGCAATGTAAAGGTAAGGTGCAACCGTTTACCTTCATCTGTCTGACCGAGAGCATGAAACCTTTCTTCGTTAGCGCTATGTATCACATCAGTGCCCACAACTAACGGTTCATTCAGCATCACTTCCTCAGCTTCTCTGGATGTAATACCGTGCTTCTGCCAGTTTTTGCTGACATTTCCGGCATCCCTGTTAAACCCTCGTACATTCTCCCAATCGATCATAAGTTGTATATGATGAAAATATACCTAAAACAAGGTTAAAACGGTATCTCATCATCCAAATCGCGGGGGGCGTTGCGACTGTTGTCTGATAAGCTGCCGGCATCGCCGCCAAAATCATCATTCGCACCAAGGGTGCCGCCACCACCGCCACCACGACTATCCAGCAAAGTCAGCTCGCCCCTGTAGGGGCGCAGCACCACTTCGGTGGAATATTTTTCTTGGCCACTTTGGTCGGTCCATTTGCGGGTTTCTAGCTGGCCTTCAATGTAAACCTTGCTGCCTTTTTTCAAATATTTTTCAACAATCCCCACCAAGTTATCATTCAACACCGAAATGCGATGCCACTCGGTGCGCTCTTTTTTCTCGCCGGATGCTTTGTCTTTCCAGCTTTCCGACGTGGCGATAGAAAAACTGGCCACGCGCCCGCCGTTGTTAAAGGCCCGAATTTCAGGATCGCGCCCCAGATTGCCCACCAGAATCACTTTATTCACACTGCCTGCCATGGTTGTCTCCCTGTTTGTTTCTGGCCCAAGCACAGCACAGTTTGTGGGCAAAATCCAATGGTGGTTAAGACCCCTTTACCCAACAAGTTGTGGATATTTTTGGCCGTCAGCAAGTTCCTATGAAATTAATAAACATTTAGACAAATGATGGTGAAATGATAACATATTCACTGAACCATAGGGGGAAGAGATGGCAAGAACTGATTTATCGCAAGTGAATGCAAATATGGGTGCGATACCACCTACCCCGCAAATGACTGGCGCAGGACAACCTCCCCAACCTAGCGCAATACCAGATCAACAACCGCAACCTTAGTTCATCTATACGGAATCTGATTGCAGCCCAGCTTCAGATGACTTCTACAAATCCCACGGGAAATCAATCCACGTATCTTGTGATACTTCAGTAATAAACGTATCCACCAACGGGCGGCCAGCGGGCTTGGCATAAACGGTGGCCAAGTGTGCGGCAGGCAGCCGCTGGCGTATCAAGCGCGCGGTGGCCCCTGTATCCACCAAATCATCCACCACCACAAAGCCTGCGCCATCGCCCACAAAACTGGCCACGGGTTTAAGCACCTGCAACGCGCCCTGCTGCTGCCCTTCATAACTGGCAATGCACAGCGTTTCGATGGTGCGAATGTTCAACTCGCGCGCTACAATGGCCGCAGGGGCGAGGCCCCCGCGCGTAATGGCCACCAGGCCATTCCACGGCCCGCGCTCCATCAGCCGCCAGGCCAGCGCGCGCGTATCGCGGTGCAAATCGGCCCAACTGACAGGAAAACGTTTATGTTCAGATTTAGTCATGGTTGACCTTTGATGATGATCACTTCATGTACCAAAGGATGCCGAAAATTGAAACTCTGGTGCTGGCCACCCACAACGCGGGCAAGGTGGCCGAGATGACCCCCGCCCTTTTATCTATCGCCGAATGCGTGGTGAGTGCGGCCACCCTGGGCCTGCCCGAGCCCGCTGAAACAGGGCATGATTTTTTATCGAATGCGCGTATCAAGGCGCACGCCGCCTGCAGGGCCAGCAACCTGCCCGCCCTGGCCGATGATAGCGGATTGTGCGTGGCAGCCTTAAACGGCGCGCCTGGGCTTTATTCGGCATGGTGGGCGGGGCCGCAGAAAAATTTTTTGGCGGCCATGATGCAGGTGAACACGTTGTTGGGGAAAAACACCAACCGACGCGCCAGTTTTGTGGCCACGCTTGTGTTGATGTGGCCTGATGGACGCGAGGTGGTGGCCGAAGGCAGGGTGGATGGTGACGTGGTATGGCCCCCACGCGGCGCGGGCGGCCATGGGTATGATCCGCTTTTTGTGCCAGAGGGTGATACGCGCACTTTTGCCGAAATGACCGTGACAGAAAAAAGCCAATACAGCCATCGCGCGCGGGCGCTGAAAGCCTTGGTTGATCAACTCTCATGACCCCCCTCGCCCTCTATATCCACTGGCCATTTTGCCTTAAAAAATGCCCCTATTGCGATTTTAACAGCCACGTGCGCGAAGGTATTGACGTGGCCGCATGGCAGCAGGCCTATATCAGGGAAATTTCCCACTATGCCCAACACCTGCCCCGCCGCACCCTTGGCAGTGTTTTTTTTGGCGGCGGCACACCCAGCCTGATGCCGCCCACGCTGGTCGAGGCGATCCTCAACACCATCGCGCAGCACTGGCCCATGGCGCACGATGTTGAAGTGACGCTGGAAGCCAACCCCACCAGCGCCGAGGCGGAAAAGTTCAAGGCCTTCAGGGCTGCCGGGGTGAACCGGTTATCGCTGGGCATTCAGGCGTTGGATGATGCCACGCTGCACTGGCTGGGCCGCACACACAGCGCGCAGCAAGCCAGGCAGGCGCTGACATGGGCCGCCCACATTTTTCCGCGATATAGTTTTGATCTGATTTATGCGCGCGCCAACCACACGCTATCTGATTGGCAAAAGGAATTGCAGCAGGCCCTTGGCATGGCGGGCGGGCATATGTCGCTGTATCAACTGACGCTGGAACCGCACACGGCCTTTTATGCGCGCGCGCAAGGCGGCGAGATTTTAACGGCCAGCGACGATATGGCGGCCGATATGTATGAGATGACGCAGGATATGATGAATGCCGCCGGCATGCCCGCCTATGAAATTTCAAACCACGCGGCGGCCGGACATGAAAGCCGGCACAACACAGCCTATTGGCAGTATGATGATTATGTGGGCATTGGCCCCGGCGCCCATGGCCGCTTTCGTGATGAGGCGGGCACGGTGTGGGCCACCGTGGATGAACCACAGCCCGAAGCATGGCTGACCAAGGTGCAGGCCAGCGGCCTTGGCCAAAGAAGTTGCGAGGTTGTTGATGACCCCACGCAACGCACCGAAGCCTTGCTGATGGGCCTGCGTCTCTCACGCGGTATTAATCGTGCCGCGTGGCGCGAGAGATTTGGGCAGGATGTGCTGGCATGCCTGAACGAGGCCGCCCTCGCCCCCCTCCTCACCGCCGGGTTTGCCACGATTAACGATGATCAACTCTGTTTAACAAGCGCAGGGATGATGAGAGGGGATGGAGTTTTGAGGAGGTTAGTGTAACCCCAATCTATACTCATCCCCTTCACTAGGACTCCGTACTGGCCTAGAGGGAGTAGGGGAAGATAGACCAGCCACAATTTCATCACGTGGTTTTTTTCTTTGCACAACATCACCCGGACGTATGTGAGTTTCTAGCGGAGTTGATGGCAAAAACCGACCAGCAACTCTCACGCTGCCTACCCCTGCGGTAGGTTCAACAACTGGTTTTGCAGCTACATTGTGACGCAAGGCAATCCCAGGGTCGCCTTCGTTGACCAAATGCCTCACAGGCCCTGTTGAGAGAGGAAAATTTTCTACAGCTGCTGCAATTCTTTGGGCTCTCAACGCCTCATTCGCTGCTGCGACAACTTTTGAATCACCGCCCGTGATCGCCGTCAAATCGCCTATCGAAAGCTCACCCGTACCCTCCGCCAATATCGCATTGGCAGGACCAGATTTTTTATGATCAATATTATTTCTATTGGCCGCGGCCCAATGACCGGCCGCAACATGGGGATCGGTGAGATCGGTTGTTTGCCGCGATCCAGCCGCGGCGGCCATCATCAAAAACATCCCCCATCCTCCCACACTTTGGGGGGGAGGCCAAGATGTAAGTGTTTGTTTTAGTTTCACGCGTGCAGCGATGTTGGTAAGGGCCGGAGCGCCCCCACATTGCCAAATCAGCGGCGGGGGCGTTATGGTTAACGCCTCTTGACCCAGAGAGGTACCCCATGGCCAGCCAGGCGCGCTATCACACGGTTTCTATTATTCTTCACTGGTTGATGGCGGTGCTGATTATTGGCATGTGGCTGCTGGGCAAGGCCATGGCCGATGATGACTGGGGCGCCTTGTTGGGCGTGGTGGCCGAAGATAAAGGCAGCCTTTATGCGCTGCACAAGGCCACGGGCATGCTGCTGCTGTGCCTGACAGTGGTGCGCATGGCCTGGCGCATGACGCACAAACCACCCGCCCTGCCCGCCGCATTGCCCAAACACATCGCCATGGCGGCAGCGGCCGTGCACGCCCTGATGTATGGGCTGATGCTGGGTCTGCCGCTGACAGGCTGGATCATGAGTTCGGCCAACCCCACGCGCCCGCCCATCAGCCAATATGGTTTGTTTGATTGGCCGCGCCTTCCGGTTGAAAATTTTGTGGCCGATGCCGCCGGTGCAGGCCGCCTGATGAACCAATCGCATGAATTTCTCAGCACTCTTTTGGCGCTTCTGCTGGCGCTGCATGTGGGGGCTGTGGTGTATCACACTGTCATCCGACGCGATGGCATGCTCTCGCGCATGGTGCCAGCACGACGCTGAGAAAAAATTTTCAATTGGCCGCATCTATGGCTTATGTTGTGTACATTCTTGCCAGTCAGAAACGCGGAACACTCTACGTGGGTGTGACCAATAATCTGTCACAACGGCTTGAACAGCATCGCCATGGCCGTATAAGCAGTTTTACAAAACGATATAAAGTTTTTCGGCTTGTGTATGCCGAAGAATATGCCGTGGTGACAGAGGCCATTCAACGCGAAAAAACAATTAAAGAGTGGCGGCGACAATGGAAGATTGAATTGATCGAGAGCATCAACCCCGACTGGAAAGAACTGTCTTGATGGCCATTTCAGTCCATGGATTCCGGCGTGCGCCGGAATGACACAATGATAACGATTGGTTTTGTTCTGACCATATTATTTTTGTTCTGACCATCTTGGTTGAGGATCATTTTTTCAAGCAGAACAATGCATCATCATAACAAACCATCACAACAAAAAATGTCATTCCGGCGCACGCCGGAATCCATGGAGCGCTTGCCACGTTCATCACAACATCACCATCTCAGACCGCCAGCAAAGCGGATAAAGCCATTTTGGGGCGGGCGCCGTGGTGCTGAATAATATGCCCGGCACAGAGATGCCCCACGCGCGCAGCCTTGGGCAACGGCATGTTCTGGCACAGGCCAAACAAAAAGCCAGCGGCAAACATATCGCCCGCCCCTGTGGTATCAACCACATGTGACACACGCTCGGCCGGGCTGTGCAGCGTTTCTTCGGCCGCGCTGACAATGGCGCCTTTTTCACTTTGCGTGCACACCACAAGGCGGGCATGACGGCGGGCCGAGGCCACGGCCTTCTGCACATCGGCGGCTGGAAAAAGCGTCATCAACTCTTGCTCATTCGCAAACAACACATCAATGCCCATCATCAAATAATCACGAAACAATGGCGTGTGGCGCGCAATCAGCCAGCTATCTGACAGTGTCAGGGCGACCTGCACACCATGGCTTTTGGCCAGGGTCATCGTTTTGGCCAGCGCCTCGCGCGGCTTGGGCAAATCAAACGGATAACCTTCCAGATACACCATGCGATACTGGGAAATTTCCCCGTCCTTGATATCTTCGTCGGTCAAATTTTCGCACGCGCCCAAAAAAGTATTCATGCTGCGCTGCGCATCGGGCGTGACCACCGAAAGGCAGCGGCCCGTGGCGGGGCCCGTTTTGGCGGCTGAGGTGTTAAACTGCACGCCCTGCGCTGTTAAATCGTGCCTGAAAATTTTGCCCAGCTGGTCATCGCGCACTTTGCCAACAAAGCCGGCCTTGCCACCCAAACTGGCCAGGCCCGCCGCCGTGTTGGCGGCCGATCCGCCCGAAACCTCCACCGCCGGCCCCACGCGCGCATAAAGCGCTTCGGCGCGCGCTTCATCAACCAAAGTCATGACGCCTTTCATCACATCGTTTGCGGCCAGCCATGCATCATCCACATCGGCCACCACATCGACCAGCGCATTCCCCACAGCCAGAACATCACGCATGTTTTTTCTCCTTCGCGTTGCAGTATGCGGCAATCGTACACGTGGCGCAACGTGGCGCGCGCGCCGTGCACACATACCGCCCATGTAAAATCAGCCAATGGTGGCCATGCGTCAGCCATTTTTGGGGAATAATTTTCAGCATATCCCTCTCTACATCATCGGGCTTTTTGGCGTTGCTGAAACCCAAACGATGCGCCACCCGAAACACATGCGTATCCACCGGCATGGTCAGGTGGCCAAACGCACAATTCAGCACCACGTTGGCAGTTTTGCGCCCCACGCCTGGCAGTTGCCTCAGTTCATCATGCGTGGCGGGCACTGCGCCATTAAATTTTTCCATCAACCCACGACACAGCGCCAGCACGTTTTTTGTTTTCGTGTTGACAAAATTGATGCTCCTCAAATAGGTCTTCAGTTTTTCTTCGCCAAGAGCCAGCATTTTTTCGGGCGTATCGGCCACCTTGAACAAATCTTGCGTCGCTTTATTCACGCCCTTATCGGTCATTTGTGCCGATAAAACCACCGCCACCAGCAGGGTAAAATTGTTGGTATAGACAAGCTCGGTACGGGGTGCCGGGTTCGCGGCCGATAAAATCTCAAAAATACGATTAATGCGTTGCGAAACAGATTTTTTGACAGGCATGACAGGATGATCCACAGTTTTGCCGCCAGCGCAAGGAGGCCGCATGCTGCACTTTCCGCGACACGTTGCGTTTTATTCTCTGCCCGCCCATTCCACCGTGGTGTGGGAGAAGCACGACACCCCCATCGGCCCCTTAATGCTGGGCATGGTGGATGATTTTGTGGCCTATCTCAGCTGCATCACATGGCCTTTGGAAGAACATCTGGCACGCTGGCAGCACATCAGCCCGTTTTTGCGCATCGTGCATCAAAACCATGCGGGGGCCGAGGTGATTGAAAAACTTTTTTCACCCGCCCCCTGGCCCGACGTGAAAGTGGCTGTGAACGGCACACCTTTTCAGCGGCAGGTGTGGCAAGAACTTCCGCACATTCCTGTCTCAGAAACCGTCACCTATGGCCAGTTGGCAGCGCGATTGAACAAACCCTTGGCTGCGCGCGCGGTGGGTTCGGCCGTGGGGGCTAATCGCGTGGGTATCCTCATCCCCTGCCATCGCGTGCTGGCCAGCAACGGCAAACTGGGCGGCTTTGGCTGGGGCCCTGTGTGGAAAGAAAAACTGCTGGCGGCCGAGGCAAAACCAGCCCCGCCGCAGCGCTATGCAGCGTGATTGAGAAACGTGCTGGCCGATCGTATCAAAAAACTTTGGCAAACGCCATGTGGCGTGTGCGGCATTTTTTTATTGATCCTTTTTTTGCTACACATTTTTTTGCTTGATCTGCGTCTATCACTGCCCTTTACCGATATGCTGGCTTTCTCACTGGTGGATGGGTTGAACAGCCACCAGGCCTTTGGCGAGTTTAATTACTACCAATTTCAATATTCTTATATTACCGGCCATGCGTTTTTGCGCGCACTGTCTCACCTTGTGCCCGATCCGCAAACGCGCGTGCACATCATGTATGCGGTGCAGATTGTTATTTTGCTGCTGGCGGTTTGGAAAATGCTTGGCGCGCACCACAATGGTCAATCAAGAATGATGTATGTGGCCGCCGGCGGACTGGCCTTCGCCAGTTGGCTGGGCCAGGGCCTGAACCTTTGGGGTGGGCCGTTTTATTTTAGCTTTGGGGTTGTGGCATGCCTTGCGCTTTATGCATGCCTTCTTTCTATTCAACACCCATCTTATGAAAAAATAATTTTATTTTCTCTGGCGGGATTATTCATGGCGGCCACACACCCTTTTTTGATGATTATTGTCTCGTTTATCACGGCCGCCATTGTGGTGACGCGGGATAAAAACAAAATCACTCTTGCGTTGGCGGCATGGCTTTCAGCCGCGCTTTATTCATGGCTTGTGGTGGTGGATCAACCCATGCCGTTGCGCGAGACACTAACCCCCTTCTCTCTCTTGATGGCTAAAAATTTTGGGCCAGAACTTCTTTATCAGCGCTTTGTGGGTCTGGTTGATTTTCATCAAAATGTCGCCACGCTAATGCTAGGCGCGGTGGGGGAGAATTTTTTTGCCCTATCATGGTTGATTGCCGGCGTTGTTGTGCTGGGCAGTTTTGCCGCGCTGTGGGCGCTTGTGTGCAACGGCCGCCAGCTTTCACCACATCATCGATCAGTGTTTGCCCTCACGCTGGCCTGCTTTGTTTATTATATGATATGTCCTGACGAACCTTACCACATATCTATGTGGCCATATCGGTTTTTGCTTTTTTCAACACCCGTGGCGCTGGTATCATTACTTCTTTCACTGTCATCTTTCCGTGCCACCATCACCATACCCGCAGCCGCACTGGCGGGATTGATGTTTGTCATCGCAAGTTATATCGCACTGGTTGACAGTGAGTGGATAGCCGCCGAAGCCAACAAACGGCAGCAAGAATTAATATCACAAATTTTGGCCAGCAACGCGAAAAATTGTCTGATGCACATGCCCGGCGTGGATGCCAAGCCATTTTTTATGAACACGGTCACTTTTTTTCCGTTTCTTGCACCAGAACTTCGGCAGAAAAATATTTACTATGTCACCATGTGGCACAAGCAGCCGCAGCATAATCTTAAAATGCCTCAACAATTAATCGCAAAATATTTTGGTCAAGTCTGCGTACTACGCGCAAAGATTGATACGCAAAAAACAATCACACACATCACAGTGGTTCCTTATTCTTAAATCTTTATCGCGCCTTATGTCGATATAATCTCTAAAACATCCTGGTGCAGGTAAAGGCATGTCAGGCGGCCTGTGGCAAAGGCGCCCGTATCAATGCCAATGCGGTTCGGCAAAATTTCTGGCTCACGCGCAATGGTGTGGCCATGCACAATGATTTTTTCATGCGGCTGCGTGGCGCGCAAAAACTCACCCCTGATCCACATCAAATCGCGCGGCTGCTGGGCCGATAACGGCACCCCCGGCTTAATACCCGCGTGCACAAAAGCATAATCGGCCACACAGTGCATCAACTGGGTTTGCTGCAAAAATTTTATATGATCGGCCGGAACTTTTTCGGCAAATTGCAGGCGCAGTTCGTGCCATTCGTGCGGGGTTTGCGGTTGCAGGCGCAATTCAACCCCGTAACTATACAGCGTCTCGCGTCCGCCAAAGTGCAGCCAGTTGGCGCCCACATCATCATCGCCTTCCAGAAATTTCATCATGCTTTCTTCGTGGTTGCCGCGCAGAAAAACAACCTGGAACAAAGGAGGCATGTTTTTCAGGCACGCATCAATCACCTGACGCGATTCAAAACCTCTGTCGATATAATCGCCCAAAAAAACCAGCTGCCAAGGGCGCTGAGGGCCTGCGCCGGCATGATCGGCAATTTTTTTCAACAGCACATTCAGCAAATCGTGCCGGCCATGAACATCGCCCACCGCGTAAACGGCGGCATCGCCCACGCTTGCCTTCACGGCTGCCGCGGGTTGCGAGGTGTTATCTTTAAGCCACGAAAACATACCCCACCTTCATGCCAGAAATATCAAAAATTTGCGATGAAAAACTTAAAGTTTTTTCAAACGCTGGGCTGCTGCCGCCTCGTGCCCTGCCAGCCCCTCCAGCCGGGCCAGATGGGCAGAATCGCGCAGCAGATGGGCATAACCGGGGTTCTGATCATCGGCCAGCAGCCACGTGCGCGGCTTGATGAAATTGAACACCGATAACCCCGCCGCATAACGGGCCACGCCACCCGTGGGCAAGGTGTGGTTGGGCCCCATGCCATAATCGCCCAACACCTCGGCCGAGTGTTCACCGCAAAATAACGCCCCATAATTTTTTATTTTGGCGCGAAATGCCCAAGAATGCTGCAGGCAGATCTGCACATGTTCGGGTGCAATCACATCGCACCACGCGGCGGCTTCATCATCATCGCGGGCCAGCATGGCAAAGGCGTTTTTCATCCCCTCGGCCGCCACGGCATGTGTGGCAAGATGATTGAGTTGTTGTGTCAAGGCTTCCCGCACCTGCATCACCAACTTTTCGCTGAACGCGATCAACATCGGTTGCGCAGCTGTATCATGCTCGGCCTGCGCCAGCATATCGGCCGCGATCAGCGCCGGATCAGCCGTCTCATCCGCCACCACCAGCAAATCGGTGGGGCCTGCCAGCATATCGATGCCGCAGTGGGCCGAGACAAGATATTTGGCCGCTGTCATATAAGCGTTGCCAGGGCCGCAAATCACATCGGCGCGCGGGGCCACCACGCCAAACGCCATGGCCGCCACGGCCTGCGCCCCCCCCGCCGCCAACACGGCATCGGCCCCCGCCACATGCGCGGCCGCCAGCATCACAGCGCTTGGTTTGGGCGTGGCCACCACCACATCGCGCACGCCGGCCACGCGCGCCGTAATGGCTGTCATCAACACCGTGCTGGGGTAGGGGTACCGCCCGCCCGGCGCATAACACCCGGCCACATTCACCGGCAACCAATCGTGCCCCGCGCGGCCGCCCTGCACCACCACATTCGCGTGATTAAGCGTGTGTTTCTGCGCCTCAGCAAAATGGCGAATGCGTTCGGCCACGCGATCAAGCAACTGGCGCGTGTCGGCATCAACCGCATGATAAGCTTGCAGCAGCTGTGGCTGATCGATCAGTAAGGGCGATGCGTCATCGATCTCGCCAAATTTTGTGCACCACACGCGCAGGGCTTTTTCGCCGTTATGGCGCACATCGTTCACAATCGTCTCGGCGGCACTCAGCTCTGCGGCGGCAAAAGCGGGGCGACGTTTTGTCGCAACATCATGAATGGTCACAACGGGCAGCATGGCTATTCTTTCACCTGGCCATGACGGTGCACAACTTGGCGATGGCGCATCTCCAACTCTTTCATCACACGCGAGAGATCGATGTTGTGTTTGGCCAGTTTTACACACGCAAAGTAAATCAAATCTGACATTTCATGCACCACATCATTGTCTGCTGCGGCCTGCGCCAGCTCGGCTGCTTCTTCTGTCAACTTGCTGGCCAGCATCGCCTCATCCGCCGCCAGCTTAGAGGTGTAGGAAGCCGCCCCCCCCGCCAGAATTTTTTCAGAAAGCGTGCGCAGCAGCGCCTGCAACGAAAAATCATCGCCCCAGCAGCTGCGGGTGCCCACATGGCAAAACCCGGCGCCAAGCTGCCTGACCACAAAACGCAACGCATCGCGATCGCAATCGACATCGATGCCCACCAACTCCTGCACGGCGCCGCTGCTTTCGCCTTTGCGCCACAGGCCGTGCTGGCGCGAAAAATAAATGCCGCGTTTTTCGGCCAGGGCAGCCCTGATGCTTTCAAGATTTGAATAAACCAGGCCCAACGCCTGGCCCAGATCATCTACCACCACGGTGGGCCACAAACCATCGGCCCTGTCGCTTTTGAATGGCGCGCAAAACGCCTCGGCCAGCCCCAGCTTGCCGGTGTACAGCGCCATGCCCACCTGTGCATCAGCCCCCAACGCATCAAGATCGGCAACATCTTTGGCCGTGGTCACGCCGCCCGCAATGGTGACGCGCGCAGGCCCCGCGGCTTCTACCAATTCTTTCACCGCCGCTAAATCGATGCCCTGCATCCGCCCTTCACGCTCCACAAACGTGACCAGAAAACCGCCCACCATCTCGCGCAATTCTTTCATGCGTTCGGGCACTTTCTGCCCTGTGCCCTCGCGCCAACCTTTCACCACAATCTCGCCGTTCAGGGCATCGAGTGCGGCAATGGTGCGGTGTTTCGGCAATTGCGATAAAAGATCGAGCCGGGCCGCCGTGCCCAAAATAATTTTATGCGCGCCCTTATTCAGCCATTCAGTGGCCTTGCCAATATCACGAATGCCACCCCCCACCCGACAGCGTGTTGTGCGCAGCAGAGGCGCGATCAGCGCTGCATTACTGCCCTGACCCAGCGCGGCATCTAAATCGATCACCGCGACATCGCCCACCATGCCAAATTTTTCGGCAATGGGTTGGGGGTGCCCGGCCGACAGGGCGTGATCCTTGCCACCCACCAGCTGCACTGTGTCGCCACCCATAATATCGATTGAGGGAATAATCATAACCGCACCCTAATACCTTGTTCTGATAATTCTGCCTTCACGCGCTGCGGCGTGGTGTGGCCATCATGAAAAATGCTGGCGGCCAGCACGGCATCGGCCCCCGCGCCAAACGCATCGACCATATGCATCACATGCGCGGCGCCGCCAGAGGCAATGACAGGCACATGCACAGCCGCACTGACAGCCCGCAGCAATTCTAAATCATATCCCTGCTGCGTGCCATCGCGATCGAGGCTGGTCAGCAGAATTTCGCCCGCACCGCGGGCCACGGCATCGCGCGCCCAGGTAACAACATCCATGCCCGTTCCTTTGCGGCCACCCTGCACCATCACTTCCCATGTGGTGGGTGAATTTTTTTTGGCATCAATGGCCAGCACGGTGCATTGACGGCCAAAGTGTTGCGCCATGGCGGTGATCATAGCGGGGTTGGTCACGGCGGCTGAATTCACACTCACTTTATCTGCCCCGGCCATCAGCAAATTTTCGGCATCGCCCATCTCGCGCACGCCGCCACCCACTGTCAGCGGAATATCCAGCACCTCACGCAAATGCCGCACGGTCTCTCGCATCGTCTCGCGCTTTTCAATCGTCGCGGTAATATCCAGCATCACCAATTCATCGGCGCCCGTGATGGCATAGTGCTGCGCCAGCGCCACAGGGTCGCCCGCATCGCGAATATTTTCAAAACGCACGCCCTTCACCACGCGGCCAGCATCCACATCGAGGCACGGAATAATGCGCCGCGTCAGCATGATTGCACCCATTGTGTCATGATGCGGGCGCCATAGGGGCCCGAAAGCTCGGGGTGAAATTGACACGCCAGCCAATTATGGCACGACATGGCCGCCACAAAGCGTGATCCATAATCAACCCAGGCACCCTGCCACCCTGCAGGAATTTTAGGCAGACAATAAGAATTGGCGAAATAGGCAAAGCCAGAAGCGTAGGGGAAATTTCCCTCACCCTCAACATCATTCCACCCAAACTGGGGCAGACGCGGCGCGGCGGGGATGGCCACAATGTTATGGGGAATAATTCCCACACCCCTTGCGCCGTCACTTTCTTCGCTTTTCTCGGCCAGCACCTGCAGGCCCACGCAAATGGCCATCAGCGGCTTTTTATGCTGCCAGCGGTAGCGCAGCGCCTCGGCCATGCCGTGTTTTTCCAGCGCCTGCATGGCGGCTCCAAAACTGCCAACGCCCGGCAGCATCACGCGCGGGGCGTTGTGCACCGTCGCGGCATCGGTTGTGGTCTCAGCCACCAGGCCCAGACGCCGCCACGCCGCCATCACGCTGGCTAAATTGGCCACGCCCGTGGCAATGACAAACACATCGGCCATTACATTTCCGTCATGCCGCCCATATAGGGTTGCAACACCTGGGGAATGGCAATTGTGCCATCGGCCCGCTGATAATTTTCCATCACCGCAATCAGGCAGCGCCCCACCGCCACGCCCGAGCCGTTGAGCGTATGCAAAAATTCGGTTTCTTTTTTGCCGGCGGGCCGATAACGCGCCTTCATGCGCCGCGCCTGAAAATCACCACAGTTGCTGCAGCTGGAAATTTCACGATAGGTGTTTTGCCCCGGCAGCCACACTTCAAGGTCATAGGTTTTGCGGCTGGCAAAACCCATATCGCCCGCGCACAACAAAACCTTGCGATAGGGCAGCTGCAGCTGCTGCAAAATGCCTTCGGCGCAGGTGGTCATGCGCTCGTGCTCGGCGGCCGATTGGTCGGGCGTGGTGATGCTGACCAGCTCAACTTTATAAAATTGATGCTGACGCAGCATGCCGCGCGTATCACGCCCGGCGGCGCCCGCCTCAGCCCTGAAGCACGGGGTTTTTGCCGTCAGGCGCAGGGGCAGCTGCGCTTCATCCACTATTTCATCATTCACAAAATTGGTCAGCGGCACTTCGGCGGTGGGGATAAGCCACATGTTTTGTCGCGTCACAAACTGGTCATCCGCAAACTTGGGCAACTGGCCCGTGCCAAACATAATGTGTTCGTTCACCATCAGCGGGGGCGAGATTTCGGTATATCCATTCTGCTGCGTGTGCACATCCAGCATAAAATTGGCCAGCGCGCGCTCCAACCGGGCCAGATTTTTTTTCAAAACCGTAAAACGTGCCCCCGAAAGTTTGGCACCCAGATTAAAATCCATCTCGCCTGTCGCTTCACCCAACTCAAAATGCTGCTTGGGGTTGGCGGGGGCGCGCTGATATTCATCCCCCCAGCGCGCAATTTCTTTGTTGTCTTTTTCGTCCTTGCCGTCTGGCACATCATCGGCCGGAATATTGGGCACCAGCGCCAGCGCGTTGTGATATTTTTCTTTGTCCTTGTTAGCGACATCATCCATCGTCGCCGTCTCAATTTTTAATTGCGACATGCGCGCCATCAATGCATCGGCATTGCCACCGCTTTTTTTCAATTCGCCAATTTTTGCCGAAAGGTCGTTGCGCTCTTTTTGTAAATTCTGCAGCGATGTTTGCGTAAACCGATACGCTTCATCCAATTTGGTCAGTGTTGCCGCCAAGGGGGGCTGGTGGCGCCGTGCCATGGCGCGATCAAGGATATCGGGCGTTTCGCGGATAATTTTGGGGTCAATCATCCCCTTGTGATACCGCAGAAACGCCGTGTGGTCTAGCGCGGGGTTTGATCAATTTCCCCCCCACAATCGCCGCTTCATACAACAGGCACAGCGGCACCGCCAGCATGATCTGGCTCAGGGCATCGGGCGGGGTGATGATGGCCGCCACCGCAAAATTGGCCACAATGGCATAGCGACGATACTGCTGCAGTTGCGCAATGCTCAGCACCCCTGCCTGCACCAGCAGCAACAACAAAAGCGGCAGCAAAAACGCCAACCCAAAGGCAAAAATAAAGGTCATGGAGAGGGAGAGATATTCGGCCACCCTCGGCTCGGCCTGAATGGGCATGCTGCCCGCCATGTTTTGGAACGACAGAAAAAATGACCACGCCACCGGCATGGCGAAGAAATAGGCAAAGGCAACCCCCGCCCCAAACAGCAGGGGCGTAAGAAGCATAAAAACAACGGCCACTTTTTTTTCGTGCGCATAAAGGCCGGGGGCGATAAAACGCCACGCCTGCGTAGCCATCAGCGGCATGGCCAATATCAAACCGGCCCACAGCGAAAGATTCAGATAGGTCACAAACGCTTCAGCCAAACCCGTGTAGATAAGGCGTTGCGGCGCTGCATCGCCCAATTGTTCAAGCGGCCACAACAGAATTTGATAAATATGCGGCGCCAGCGCATAGCACACAACAACGCACACAGCATACATCATCACACAGGCCAGCAGCGTGCTGCGCAAATCGGTTAAATGCTGCAGCAGGGTTTGCGTGTTTTTGTCAGGCGCGCCTGTCGTCATCGGGCTTATCATCATCTGTGGTCGAAAAACGCTGACGATGGCCTTCGTCCTCCATTTTCTCCCACCACTTTTGGGTTTGAAAGCGCGCCATGGCCACCCATTGGCCCAGTTTTGTCATGGCCACGGGCAAATCTTTGGGGCCCAGCACCACCAAGCCCACCACGCCCACCACCAATAATTCCGACCAGCCAATATCAAACATTATGGTTCATCATTTTTTTGGGGCGGTAATTCTTTGGGTGGCTCATCCTTGCCCGACATGCCATCCTTGAAATGGCGAATGCCCTTACCCAAATCGCCCATCACCTTGGGCAATTTCCCCGCGCCAAAAATAACCAGCACCACCGCCAGCAACACCAGTACATGCCAAATACTTAAGCCCATGGCCACCTCTCGGTTTGGTTGTAACAATTTTTCGGGCTAAGGGAAAGGTGATGATCGCCAACAAAACCGTCAACACAACCATCGTGCTGGTGGCGGGCCCCACGGCCAGCGGCAAATCGGCCCACGCCCTGCATCTGGCCAAGGCGCGCCACGGCTGCCTGATCAACGCCGATGCCGCGCAAATTTATGCGGGCGTGCCCATTCTCTCGGCCCAGCCCGATGCCCGCAGCATGGCCGAGGCGCCTCATGTTCTGTATGGGTATGTTGGGGTCGATCAATTATTCTCGGTTGGGCGTTGGCTGCTCGATGCGCGCGCGGCCATTGAAAGCGCGATAGAGGCCAAACAAACGCCCATCATCGTGGGTGGCACGGGGCTTTATTTTAAGGCCTTGATGGAAGGCATGGCCGATATACCACAGGTGCCGCTGGCGGTTCGTGAGAAAGTGGCCGCGATGTATCACGCCCTTGGGCCAGAAAAATTCAGGCACGAACTGGCGCGCGTTGATGGCGAAAGTGCGGCGCGTATTTTGCCGAATGATCAACAACGTCTCTGCCGCGCGCGTGAGGTTTTTGAGGCCACCCAAACCCCTCTCAGCATGTGGCAGAAAAACAAGCAGCACCAGCCACCGCCACACTGGCAGTTTGAAAAAATTCTGCTGTGGCCTGATCGTGGCACACTTTATCAGCGCTGCGATGACCGGTTTTTACAGATGTTGGCCCAAGGCGCCGTGCACGAAGTGACAACGCTTTTATCGGCCAACATCCCCACCCGCGCGGGTGTGAGAAAGATTATTGGCGTGCGCGAGATTGAAAATTATCTGGCAGGAAATATCACGCTGAACGAAGCCACCGCCCTGGCGCAGCAGGCCACACGTCACTATGCCAAGCGGCAATATACTTGGTTCAGGCAACAATGGCCCGCCACAACGCGCGTGAATATTTAGGCGCAATCCTCATCGGCTTCGCCCAGCGCCGCCATGCCCCAGTGGCTGGCGCCTGAAACAGCGCGGCGCATAGGCACCACGCGGCCCGCCCTGCCTTCGGCGGCATCTGTCTTGGCGGCTGAAATGGTCTCATCCAACTTGGCCCAATAGGCCCACCACGCGTGCGGGTTTGCTTCTTGGCTATGCGTCAACTGTCCTTCGAATGGCATCTATTCTCTCCTGCAATGCACCCATGGTATCGCGCTGCAATAAAATGAAGATGAAGAATGGAGACAATTTTAGATAAATTCTAGAGGCTGATTTTTTCCTCATACAAATCAGGCAGGTCATTTTCCAACAGCACCACATCATTCGGACGCTGGTTGTCATCCAGCCATTGTCGGGCCTCGGCAAACGTCTCAAACCGCATCATTTGCTGTTCTGCGCCGCCCCCTGCCACAAAGCCGCGCGCCAACGCCTGAATGCGCTGTGGCACCACCAGCAACAAATGATCAACGCGCGTTGCCGCATAGCGCCCGATTTTTTCGTGCTCTGTGTCGTGCGCGGTTCCCAATTCCACCATGCCGGGCGTGATGATGATGCGCCGACCGCCCTGCGCTTTGCCAAGGCTATCCAGCACATCCAGCGCGGCGCAAAATCCATCGGGGTTCGAATTATAGGCATCATCAATCAGGGTCACACCACGGGGAAGTTTTTTAACCTCCAGCCGATGTTTTATCGCCGGCATGCTGGCCAGCTGGCGCACAGCCGCCGCAAAATTCATGCCCAGCACAACAGCCTGCGCCACCGCCAGCGCCGCGTTCAAGGCCTGGTGCTTGCCATGCAGCGGCATCAGCACCTGTTGCGTTTCTCCGCCATATGTCAAGGTCAGCCCCTGCCCTTCGGGGGCGGGTGGGTCGATGGCATAAACCAGATCATTATCAAACGATGTGCCGACCAGAAAAAATTTCTGCCTCCTTTCATGCAACGCTTGCCTGATGGGGGAAAAATCCCACAACTGTTCGTGCCCGATGATTGTTCCGTCCGCGGCCTCGACCATCTCAAGGTGCGTTAAGGCAATATTATCCAGCGATTTGAAACGCTCGAAATGTTCTTTGCCCAGGGTGGTGATGATACCCGTGCGGGGCGGAAAAATTTTGCACAACCTGGCCACCGAGCCGCGCTGATAAGCCCCCATTTCGGCAATCAAAAACTTATGGCCTGGGCGCACGTGTTCACGCACAAAACGGGTCAGGCCCATGGCGGTATTAATGCTGCCTGCCGCCCACGCCACCGGGGCATGCGCCGACAAAACATGCCCCAGCACATGCTTAACCGATGTTTTGCCAAAACTGCCCGTAATGCCAATAATGGCAGGCCGAACAGATGCCAAAATATTTTTGGCTTCTGCCACATATTTTTGCCGCACCCATTCCTCGAACGGCCATAACACATCATTGGCCGCCATCAGCGCCAGCGGGATGATGTGCACCAGCAGCAGACAGAGCAAAATTTTCTCATCTCCCCACGCGGCAACGATCATCAGCAGCAACGCCATGCCGACATAAAAAATGCGCGTGGCGCGGGGCGTCATCACCAACTTTTTTTTGCCTTCTTGTTGCGGAT
>RFNS01000245.1 GCA_009927055.1 Alphaproteobacteria bacterium
AATAAGGGGATTGGGGCCTATAAAACCAACCCTGCATCCGTGAGGCCACAAGTTAAAAGTCCAGAGCAATGGGGGTATGCGCGGGTGTATTCTGGCGTGATGGGAGGGGCTACAGCGAAAATTGATAAGGACCATTTAATAAAAAAATAATTTTAACTTATTTTCTTGGTTATAAGTTAAAAATAATGAGTTGTATTTATAAGATTTATCCCGTTGATAATCCTACAATATATTATGTCGGTTCAACTAAAGACAAATTATCCGTTAGATTAGCAGAACATAAATATAGGTATAAGGTTTGGAAAATGATTATAAACGAGGCAAATATTCTGTTTTCAAGCTCTTTGATGACTATGGATTTGAAAATTGTAGAATTGAGGAACTCCAGAAGGTTGAAGGGGAAAAATATGATATATTAAGAAAAGAGGGTGAATGGATACTGAAAGATAGAGAGAATTGTATTAATAGATGCGTTGCCGGAAGAACAAAAAAAGAATGGAGAAGAGATAGAAAAAATCAAAGATTATCCTCTTCTAATGATAAAGATGCCTCTGATAATTCCATTTAATACTTTTACAACTCAGAAGAATATATATCCTGCTGTTATGGATAGTATAAAACTCGCTCAATTGAGAGAGAAATTGTCTCGTCTTCCTAACGCTCGTATAACTGCGTTTAAACCAAGACGATTTGGTTTTTAAAAGAGACCCAGGGTCCTTTTAAAGCTTAGATTGAAGCTCCGTTTTCTCTGCAAACAGCTCCTTAATAACTGCTTGTCTGCACTTCATCATCATTTCGTGATGTTTATCTATCTCTTTTTGTTTCTCTTCAAGTTCTCTTTTTTCTAAAGATAATTTGATGGCTTGTCTTATCCTATACCAATCTCTATTATTCACTCTGTTCTTTTCTTTCTTCATCTCTTCGTCTAACATCTTTATTTTCATTTAATGATAAATGTTTAAATTTCATATATTCCTTAAATGCTTGAAACTCGGCATAGTCGGC
>RFNS01000252.1 GCA_009927055.1 Alphaproteobacteria bacterium
GACGCTTCATGCGCTTCAACACCATATCATCGCCCGCTTGCAAACTGAGATGCAGGTGCGGCATCAAGCGCCTGTCATGTTCAAACGCATGCCACAAATCATCATCTATTTCAGCGGGATCGAGCGATGATAAGCGCAAGCGCGGCAATTGCGGCACCAAGGCCAGCAGGCGACGCACCATTTGGCCAAGGCGCGGCTGGCCAGGCAAATCGTGCCCATAGCTGGTTAAATCGACCCCCGTCAGCACAATTTCATTGTAACCATCGGCCACCAGCTGCGCCACCTGCTGCACAATGCTGCCCACCGGCACACTGCGCGATGGCCCGCGGCCAAACGGAATAATGCAGAAGGTGCAGCGATGATCGCACCCGTTTTGAACCTGCACAAAGGCGCGCGCGCGGCCATCAAACCCAGGCACCAGATGGTTGGCCACATCGCGCACCTGCTGAATATCTTGCACCATCACGCGCTCTGAAAGATTTTGAAACGCCTCGGCCTTCAATTTCATATCGTTGCCGATTAAGTGATCAACTTCGCTGAGGGCGGCATATTTTTCGGGCGCAATTTGTGCGGCACAGCCGGTCACAATAATTTTGGCATGGGGCCTTTCGCGCCTGATTTTGCGAATAGTCTGGCGCGCCTGCCGTTCCGCCTCTGCCGTCACGGCGCAAGTGTTGATGATGACCGAATCATCAAGGCCCGCCGCCTCGGCGTGCGCCTTCATCACTTCGCTTTCATAGGCGTTCAGCCTGCAACCAAACGTAATGACATCGGGTGCTCGCGCGCGCATGACACCCTGCCTGGCAATTATCGGGTTGCCACCAGCGGCTGGGGGCCGGCTTCTTGATCATCCGCATCATCGGGCGGTGTGAAAAAGCTTGGCTTGCGGGTGCTTTCCACCTGCGCGCCTTCTGTTTCTTCCGCGGCAGGGGCGCCCATGGGCAAAGGTGGCACGCCGCCCATGGGGGGCTGCGGACCATTCATCACCTGCATGCTGGCGGGGGGGTGCTGCTCCACGCCCGGTTGCGGAGCATAGCCATTGGGTTGCGGGGCAAAGCCACGCGCCTGTTGCTCGGCCGCCATGGCTTCGTTAATGGCCGCGACAATACGCCCATAATGCTCGGCGTGCTGAAAATAATTTTCGGCCAGAATTTTATCGCCGCCCGACTGCGCATCGCGCCCCAGCGACATATATTTCTCGTGCACCTGCCAGGCATTGCCGCGCACGCGCACATCGGGCCCGTTGCTGTCAAATGTCTGATGCCGCAAAGCCGCCGCCGAGCGTGGCTGCGCGCCGTTGCCCGTGTTAGAAGGCCCAAAACTGCCGCCGCCGTTGCCGCGGGGCGTAAATTGCCTGCGCCCGCCGCCCTGATGACCACCGCCGCGTCGTCCACCACCACCTTGTCGCATCATACTGCCTTCCTGTTCGTCCAGATTCTCTGGTTGTTTCATCGCTGCTTCGCACTTTGGCGCAGTGGGAGGCAAAAAGGCCAAACCACCCAGCGGATGCACCACCTAAGCAAACTACCGCCCTTTGGGCAAGGGGGGATTTACTTTGTAGTTAAATGAATAAAAAAAGCCCCCAGATTTCTCTGAGGGCTGAGTGTCAATTATCAACTCAATTAGCGTGAAAGTGCTGGAAGATAGTTTTTCACAGTTGAAATGCCATAGCGAGCATAATCAGCAGCAACATCAGCATACGATGCAAGAGAACTACCGTATTTTGCAAAGGCTTGCTGAAATGTCTCACGACCATCCAATCCCATATGAGCACCAACTAATAATCCCAAAACGCCAATGGTAAATGGCCAGAAGTTAGGATCAGTAGCTGTCGCAACAACACGACGTCCAGATTGCCTTCCTCGCAAATCTATCCCAGTTGCAGCATTGATCACAGCTGCAACACCACCGCCTACTTTTTTCAACGACCATGTTACAGGCTTAAATATAATGCCTGCAACCTTGAAAAGCTGACCAACACCAACACCAATAACTGTACCACTGACCGCACCTGCAGCTAAACCCCAGCCGTAGTGAGCATTTTCAATTGTTTGACTGACGACCTGCCCCAATGGGATGCCGTTTTTAACAGCCGTCGCCGCCGTAAATGCACCAGCGAGACCAGTGCCAAGCAGCAACACAGTCGCAACATAGTTTTTACAAAGATCAATTGCTTGACTCAAGCCTATGGGAAGGAAACTACCTCCTCCACCATTAGCCATCGTGCCATCGGGATCAATTTGTAAGTTAATGCTATCGCTTGCCATGGATAAAAACTCCTCACACTGAAAAACAACCTTGATGGCCAGGTTGCAAAACCCTGCCCACGTCTGGGCTTAAAAATTAGTAAACCAATTTACCAAAAAATACAAGAATTGATGGTTAATAATGCTTTTTGCCCTATTCTTGACAAATTATTTTAATTTATAAAACAATAAGTTCAGTGGTTAATTTCAGAGAAAATACTTATACCCCTTCCCTTAAATACCTGAGGCCTTCACCAAAATTCTCGCCGCATCGATGGCGGCATAGGTGACAATCGCATCGGCCCCCGCACGCTTAAAGCAGGTGAGTGATTCCATAAGGCAGCGCGGATAATCCAGCCAGCCGGCTTCGGTGGCCGCGCGCAGCATGGCATATTCGCCCGACACCTGAAACGCCACCACAGGCACCCCAAAGCTTGTTTTGATGCGGTGAATGATATCGAGATAGGGCATGCCTGGTTTCACCATCACCAAATCGGCCCCTTCCTGCACATCCAGCGCCACTTCGCGCATCGCTTCGTCGGTGTTGGCGGGGTCCATTTGATAGGTTTTTTTATCGCCTTTCAGCAGCCCTTTGTTTTTCAGCGCATCACGATAAGGGCCATAAAAACCACTGGCATATTTGGCCGCGTACGAAAGCAGGCGCACATTCTCATACCCTTGGTCATCCAAATAATCGCGCAGGGCGCCAATGCGGCCATCCATCATGTCAGAGGGGGCAATCATATCGCAGCCCGCATCGGCCAAAAGGTGGGCCTGCTTGCACATAATATCGATGGTGTCGTCATTCACAATCACACCATCGCGCAGCACGCCATCATGCGCATGATCGGTAAAGGGGTCGAGCGCCACATCGGCAATCACGCCCATGGTGGGCAATTCGCGTCGCAAACTGCGGATGGCCCTGTAAATGCCCAGATGCGGGTTAAGGCACATGCTGCCCGTGGCATCTTTTCCTTCTGGCCCAAAGGCGGGGAAAATAGCCAGGGCCGGAACCCCCAACCCATGCGCTTGTTTCGCCTCCTCCAGCAGCACATCGGGGCTGAGGCGGCAAATGTGCGGCATGGATGGAATAGGCTCGCGCACACCCTGCCCTTCCACCAGAATGACGGCCCAGATTAAATCATCCACACTCACCCTATGTTCAGCCACCAGGCGGCGTGTCCATTCATCGGCCCTGTTGCGGCGCATGCGCGTGCGCGGAAAACCACCGACTTGTGCTGAAAATTTTGTTGTGGCGGGTGCGGCGGCGGGGCGAAAAAGATTTTTAAGAGCGGCTGTCATGGTCTTCCCTGCATCTTAGTTTTGCCTTAACCTAGCAGCTTCATAGGATGTGACAAATAGACACATCTGGTACGCTTTCATGCTTCAAAATCTTCCTGTTCTTCAGTCTGTCCGGGGCCAATTGGGCCTGTTGCGCCTTAACCGGCCGCAGCAGCTGAACGCGCTGGATATGACCAGTATCGAGCTTTTGGATACCGCGCTGGAAGAATGGCGGGATCACAGGGGCATTGGCGCGGTGCTGATTTATCAGGAAGGATGCCGTGCCTTTTGCGCGGGCGGCGATGTGCGCACAATATGGGATTTGAAACAGCGCGGCGATGCCTTTTGGCCCCATAACCTGCGCTATATCACGGCCTATTTCAGGCGCGAATATCAGCTGAATGATACCATTAAATATTATCCCAAACCCGTTATTGTCATCATGGATGGGTTGACCATGGGCGGCGGCGTGGGGCTTTCGGTGCATGCCAGCCACCGCCTGGCCACGCCCAACACAGCCCTGGCCATGCCCGAAGCGGCTATTGGCTTTATCCCCGATGTGGGCAGCAGTTATGTGTTCAGCCGCCTGCCCGAAAAACTGGGAACACTGGCCGCGCTGACGGCGTATCGGTTTAATGCGGCCGAAAGCGTGGCCCTTGGCCTGGCGCATGCCATGATGCCCGATGGCAGCACCGCCGCGCTGATTGATCATCTATCATCACACCCGCTGGCCGATATCGCGCACGATGATATGCACCACCTGCTGTCGCCCTATCTTATTCAACCCCCGCAGGCCGAGGGGTTGGCGGGGTTGATCACCCTCTCGGCCACCCTGCCGTTTGAGAATTTAGAGGCGGTTGAAAAAAATCTGGCCGCCCTGCCTTCCACCCTCTTGCCACCCGCCATGCGCCATAACTGGCCCAGCATGTGCCCGCTCAGCCAGGCCCTGATTGTGCGGCAAATGGATAAGGCAAAACACCTTGGTTTCGGCGACTGTTTGCAGATGGAATATCAATTATGCTGCGCCATGCTGGCGGGCCCCAATTTTTATGAAGGCGTGCGCGCCGCCCTTGTGCACAAAGATCGCAAGCCGGTGTGGAATCCGGCACGGCACGCCGATGTGACACCCCAGATGATTGATGATGCCTGGTCGCCCCATCACAGCGCCACCCTGCCGCGGCTGGTGTTGCCTGAAGGTGACCATGCCTGATCTTTCATGGGAAATTTCCCACGGGCGTGATGCTGGCAAAATCATTGGCGGCCTTGATGAAGTGGGACGCGGGCCGCTGGCCGGCCCTGTGGTGGCCTGTGTCGTCATTGTGCCTGCCCATATCTCGGCCCCACAGTGGCAACAAGTGACCGACAGCAAAAAACTTTCTGCGCGCGCGCGTGAACATTTGGCCCCATTTCTTCACGATCATTGCACCTATGCGCTGGGCGAAGCCAGTGTGGCCGAAATTGATGCCATCAACATTCTCCAGGCCACCTTTTTGGCCATGCGCCGTGCGGTGCAGGCGCTGCCCACCATGCCCGATCATACGTTGGTTGACGGCAACAAAATTCCGCCCCTGCCCTGTTCGGCCACCGCCGTTGTGAAAGGTGATGCGTTGTCACTCAGCATCGCCGCCGCCTCCATCATCGCCAAGGTGGCGCGCGATGCAATGATGAAAAATTTAGGGGCCGAGTTTCCGCACTACGGCTGGGATCACAACGCCGGCTATGGCACAGCCGCCCACATGGCCGCGCTGGAAAAATTTGGCCCAACGCCATGGCATCGCCGCAGTTTTTTAAGGAACATCTCACGGCCACGCGCTGCGGCATAACTTTATTTACACTTTGTAAACTATTGATTCAATTGTGAATCTTGACACATAGTTAGCACCTGTGGAAAACTCTGCGCTATGAAAAAAGTCAAACCGACGCCAAAAACCCAGCTGGCCCTCGATCAGATTTTTGTGGGCGACAGTATCGAGATCATGAACCAGCTGCCCGAAGCGAGCGTAGATTTGGTCTTTGCCGATCCGCCCTATAACCTTCAATTGCAGGGCGAGTTATTCAGGCCCGATCACAGCCAGGTCGATGGCGTGACACAGGCGTGGGATAAATTCAGCAGTTTTGCCGCCTATGACCAGTTTACACACGCCTGGCTGGTGGCGGCGCGGCGCGTGCTGAAACCCAACGGCGCCATTTGGGTGATTGGCAGTTATCACAACATTTTTCGCATGGGCACCCAGCTGCAAGATTTGGGGTTTTGGATTCAGAACGATGTGATCTGGCTGAAAAGCAACCCCATGCCCAATTTCAGGGGCAAGCGTTTTACCAACGCGCACGAACAGCTGATATGGGCGGCGAAAAGCCAAAAATCAAAAGTCACCTTCAATTACAACGCGCTGAAAAGTTTTAATGACGATGTGCAGATGCGCAGCGACTGGGTCATCCCCCTGTGCACCGGCAACGAGCGTCTGAAGAATGACAGCGGCAAAAAAGTTCACCCCACCCAAAAGCCCGAAGCGCTGCTGTATCGCGTCATTCTGGCCACCACAAAATTGGGCGATGTGATCCTTGATCCGTTTTTTGGCACGGGCACCACGGGCGCGGTGGCCCGCCACCTTGGCCGGCGTTTTATTGGCATTGAACGCGACACCACCTATGCCCGCGCGGCCGAAGCCCGCATCAAGCAGGTGCAGCCGGTGGAAGATATCTCGTTGCTGGCGGGTGTTGAAAAACGGCCTGAGCCGCGCATTCCCTTCGGCACCGTGCTGGAGCATGGCCTGCTGAAGGTGGGTCAGTCGCTGTTCAGCGGCAAAGGCGCGCACAAGGCGGTGATACGCGCCGATGCGCAACTGGTGGCGGGGCAGTTGACAGGTTCTATCCACCGCGTAGGGGCGGCGGTGCAAGGTCTGCCCGCGTGTAATGGCTGGACTTTCTGGCACTTTGAAAAGAAAAACGCCCTGCACCCCATTGATGACCTGCGGCAAATTGTGCGCGGGGCGGTTTAGATTCCAGCCCAGTGAAACAAGAACAAAAAACGGCAGCTCCTGCGAAGGCAGGAGCCCACCAAACATCCATGGCTTCTTGTGTTTCATTCAGGTGATGGGTGCCTGCCTTCGCAGGCACAGCAGTGTTATTTCTTCGATGACCTGCGGCAAATTGTGTGCGGGGCGGTGGTTTCGCATTAGGTTGAACGATATCATCTGAAACAACACACTGTCATTCCGGCGTACGCCGGAATTCATGGATAATGTTGTCCGCCAAACGACAACTTTGTTTGCGTAAAGATTGTTCCGTGGATCCCGACTTGCGTCGGGATGACATAAGGTTATTGCCAGACATTGTTCATCAATTCGGTGCGCAAGAACTAAGGCACAATCTTAGAAATCAGCCGGGTCAGCTTCGCATCCTGATAAAACTCTACGGCGTCCAGCTTCACTTCCATCAAATAATCGGAAGGGATGGGGCTGCGCGCATAAAGGCTGATTTTATCGGCATGCATCAGCGTCATAAGAAATTTCACATAAATTTTCTTGTCAGTGTTTCCTTGCAGCGTCATCAACTCGAACAACAGTTTCGATTGTTCAGGCGACATGTAAAGCCCTTCGATGGTGATGGGCCGGTCTGTGACAGCCCGATAAGCCTTGGGCAGTGCGGCAAACCCTTCGGGCTGGTCGGTGCGATTGTTGGTCAGGTTGGGGCACAAATTAACGTCGGCCTTGGCAAAGAAAAATGTATTGGTGTTGCGAATGGGTGCACGGTCACTCAACCTGAAAATGCCCGCCCGAAAATCATACCTGTCCAGATACACAGGGCCAGAGATATAAAAGGCCTGCGGAAAGGTGGCGATGGCATCATCCATATTTTTGCGTATGGCATCGCGCACTTCTTCAAACTTAAAATCGTTCCTGTAAAAATATTGCACAATTTCGCATTCGGCCGCGCGGGCATAATCATCCAGCAGCGGGTCTTCGGCAGGATCAATGGCGCCATAACGCACCAGCGCTTTCACAATATTGGGCAGGGTTGGCTGAACATAATCATCGGCCCACGCGGCGCCTGAAAAAAACAACACTGTGGCCAAAAGAATCTTTTTCATGCTGCCTGCCGCCAATGGTGGAAAATTTTTTGCATCAATTTGGGCCACCCCAGTTTTTCCAGCGCGGGGGCAGAAAGCCATTGACCATTCAGTTGAGGGGGGGTGCTGATGCGGGCCTCCATCACCTCAACATACAACCGAAGGTGGGTAAAAATATGGCTAACCTGCCCCTCAACCCGCCGCCATTGTGCCTTGATGGGGGGGGTGTGCTGATACCCCTCCTCCTCCCACGGCCCCATGGGCAAGGCCCACATGTTGGCCAAAAGCCCTGTATGGGGGCGTTGTTCAATATAAATTTTGCCGTGCTGATCACGCAGCACATAGGCCCGCGCATAGCACGACCTGGGTTTTTTTTTGGCCACTTTGGCCGGAATTTTTTCCTGCAACCCTTTTTGGTGCGCCACGCACGCCGCGGCCCAAGGACATCGCCCACAGGCAGGATGGCGCGGCGTGCACACAGTCGCCCCCAAATCCATCAGAGCTTGGGCAAAATCGCCCGCGCGTTTTTGGGGCACCAGCGCTTGGGTCAGCGCCGCAATTTTTTTGATATTGTCTTTGGGCGGCTGTGTCAGGCCATGCAGGCGCGATATCACACGCTCAACATTGCCATCGACCGCAGCCACAGGCTGATGAAACGCAATGGCCGCCATGGCCCCCGCCGTATAGGCCCCAAGACCTGGCAGTTTTTTTAATCCCTCAACCGTTTGTGGCCACAGGGCGGCGTGTTCTGTCACAAGCGTTTGGGCGCAAGCATGCAGCAGTTTGGCGCGCCGATAATAGCCAAGCCCCGCCCATGTTTGCAGAACCGTCTCAACCTCGGCCCGCGCCAGCGCCCGCACGGTGGGGAACTGCTGCAGAAATTTTGAATAATAGTTTTTGACCGTGGCCACGGTGGTTTGTTGCAACATCATCTCGCTGACCAGCACATGATAAGGATCGGGCTTTTGTCCGCCTTTAATACGCCAGGGCAGATCGCGCCCGTGCTGATCATACCATATGAGCAGCCGAGTAGTCAGCGCAGAGATTTTAGGCTTAGATAGCGGCATGAAGCCCCTGCACCACGCCACCCAGCGCATCGCCCGTCAAGTGGCGGGGAAAGAATATGCCGCGCTGGCCCAGGTGCTGGAATATTGGGCCGATATTGTGGGGCCAAAGTACGCCAGCCAGTGCGCGCCCATCAAAATCAGCCTGATGCCCAGCGGGCCGAATAAAAAAGTGGGCACCCTCACCCTGCGGGCGCCGCGCGGGCTTATCCCCGAACTCAGCTATGCACAGGTGCATATTTTGTCGCGCCTGAATGGTTTTATGGGGCACCTGGGCATCGATAAACTGCATTTTGAAGCGTCAACCCAAACCTCTAACATGAAGAAACAACCCCAACACACTGATAAAAATAATGAAATTGAACCGCCCGCCGAACATATGCGCGCTCTTGAAAAAATATCTGACACAGAGCTGCGCGAATCTTTATATAAACTGGCACTGGCCATCGCCAGAAATAAGGCATAAAACGGTTGGCAAATCGGGCTTGTTTTCAAAGCTTTGCCACACTTAAGATGTAAGCTTCGAATCGTGGTCTGTTTCAACAGAAAGGTTAACATGCGCACGCTGCTTCTTGTTTTGCTGATGGTTTGTGGTTTTACCCCCACCCCCTCCTGGGCCCAGGAACAAAAGGCCGATCCGCGCATGGCCGATATTGTGATGGGCAAGGATGATGCGCCGGTGACGATGATTGAATATGCCTCGCTCACCTGTTCTCACTGCGCGGCGTTTCATACTGAAACACTGCCCAAACTGATGACCGAGTATGTCGAGGCGGGTAAATTAAAAATCATTTTCCGTGAAATCGCGTTCGATGCCGTGGGGCTTCAGGCCGCCGCCCTTGCGCGCTGCCTGCCGACTGAACGCACGCAACCCTTTATCAGCACGCTTTTCAAGCAGCAAAGCAGCTGGCTGAAAAGCCAAGACCCGCTCCAGACCGTGGCCCAATATGCCCGCCTGGCCGGCATGAGCGAAGATCAGGCCAAGGCATGCAGGGAAGATGAACCGCTGCTGACCGCCATCAGTCAAATCCGCATGGATGCCAGCAAAGAATATGATGTGAACGCCACGCCCAGCTTCATCATCAACAATGGCGCCGCCAAGATTGAGGGCAACCGCCCTTATGAGGAATTCAAAAAAGCCATTGATGCGTTATTACCCCAGTAAAACAGGAGTGGATGTTGGATTTTACAAAACTTCAATTGCACGGGTTCAAATCGTTTGTTGAGCCCACCACACTCCTGATCGAGCCGGGCCTGACAGGCATTGTGGGCCCCAACGGCTGCGGCAAATCGAATTTAATCGAGGCGCTGCGCTGCGTGATGGGCGAAAATTCGGCCCGCCGCATGCGCGCGCCCGACATGGATAATGTCATTTTCAGCGGCACCGCCACGCGCCCGTCGCGCAACCTGGCCGAGATTTCCTTGTGGCTCGATAACTCGGGCCGCACGGCACCCGCCGAATTTAATGACCAACACGAACTGCAAGTAACCCGTGTGATCGAGCGCGGCGAGGGATCACTTTATCACATCAACGGCCGCCCCGTGCGCCAGCGCGATGTGCAGATGGTGTTTGCCGATCAGGCCACAGGCGCCCAGGCCAATAACATTGTGGGCCAAGGGCAAATTGATGCGCTGATACGCGCCAAACCGCAGGACAGGCGCAAAATTTTGGAAGAAGCCGCCGGCATTACGGGCCTTGAAGCACGCCGCCACGAAGCCGAATTGAAACTGAAAGCGGCCGAGCAAAATCTGCAACGCGCCGAAGATGTTTTGAAAACCTATGAAAGCCAGCAGCGCAGCCTGAAATCTCAACTGCGCGCCGCGCAGCGATATCGCGAATTGAACGATGGCATTCAGGCCCATGACATGTTGCTGCTGCATGTGCGCCAGCAACTGGTGACACAGCAGATTGCCGAAACAAACCAGCAGATGGCCATCCTTGAACACGAGATTGAATCGCTGACGCAGCAAATCACCCTCACTGAAACTGCGCGCATTGAAAAAACCAACGAACTGCCCCCCATGCGCCAGGCCGAAGCCGCGGCCGCGGCGCTGTTGCAGCGCCTGACGCTTGAGCTGGAAAAAATTCAGGCTGAGCAAGCGCGCGTGACAAAAGAGCAGTTGAATTTACAGCAGCAAATGGCCGCCGCCCATAACGATCACACCCACGCCGATCATCAACTGGATGATGCGCTGGCGACGCTGCAAAAACTCTATACCGAGCAAAGCCAGCGCCAGCAGCAGCTGGAGGCTTTGCGCAGTCTTCTGCCCGCGCGCGCGCATGATCATCACCTTGTGGCCGAGCAGGTTCATGCGGCCGAGCAAAATCTGCACACCCTGCTGGCCACCATCGCCGAAACAGAAAGCCAGCGCACGTCGTATCAAAACCAGCTTCAGCGCGCGCAGGCGCAAGTGCACACCATGCAGCAGCGCCAAGCCGATCTGGAGAGCACGCGCGCGCACTGGGAACAGCAAAAAAGAGAATTGCCCGATTTAACCTTGGCCAAATCGATGGTCGATGCGTGCGAAGCCGATGTGCAAAAAAAGCAGGAGCAGCTGCAAGCCGCCGAACAGGCCGAGCACGATGCCGATGCCACCGCGAAAGAAGCGCAACAAAAGGTCGATGCCGCGCAGCATGAGCTGACCAAACTGCGCGCCGAGGAAACAGCCCTGCGTGACTTGCTGGAATCGCAGCGCGGGCTGGAGCAGCGCGTGCTTGATTTGCTGGAAGGCACTGGCGGCTTTGAAACGGCGCTGGCCGTGGCCTTTGGCGAAGCCCTGACGGCCGCGCTGAATGACGAGGCCCCCAGTTACTGGCAACAACGCACGCTGGCCGCCCCCTTGCCCCCTCTGCCCGTGGGCGCCGAACCTCTCAGCCAGCTGGTGCAGGCGCCAGCCGAACTTCAATCGCTCCTTTCCATGACAGGTTTGGTGAACAGCGATGATGAAGGTCGCGCGCTGGCCGCGCAACTTTTGCCCGGACAAATTCTTGTCACGCGTGATGGCTGGGCCTGGCGGTGGGATGGCTATACCATTACACCCAAGGCCACCACCACTTATGCCACGCAACTTCGCCAGCGCGCGCGGCTGCAAGAACTGGCGCAGCTGACAAAACAATCGGCGCAGCTGCTTCAAAATCTTCAAACCCATGAAACCATGGCGCGTGAAAAATTTTTACTAACACGGCAGGCCGCCACCGACATGCGCACGCAGTTGCAGCTGGCCACCCGCGCGCTGGCTGATGCGCACCAGCTTCACGCGCGTCAAACGGCCCAGACCAGCGAGTTATCGGCCAAACTGCAATCGGTCATCGACCATCTTGCGCGCACCGAAACCGATTTGGCCATGCAGCAGCACGAACAGCAGCAGGTGGCCGAGCAGCTGCAAGCGTTGCCCGATACATCGGCGCAGCAGCAGCAAGCCACCCAAAGCAAGCTTGATTTGGTTGAGCTGCGCCAGAAACTGGCTCACGCGCACCAAACATGGCGCGAGGCCGAACGCGAAGGCGAGCAGATCAACATTCGTTTAACACAGATTGCCGATGAAATTTTGGGTTGGGCACAACGGCGCGACAAGGCCATGCTTCAGATGGATGTGACGGGCACGCGCCTGATGGTGTTGGCCGATGAACAGCAAACGCTGGCGCAGCTTCCTGAAAAACTGGCCGAAGTGCAGCAGCAAACACTTCTTCAGCGCAGAGAGGCCGAAGAAAAACGCCAGCACGCAGCCGATGTTCTGGTCGCGGCCGAAAACCTTGCCGAAACACTGGGGCAAGATTTGAAAAAACTGGAAAAAACACTGGCCACGCAGCGCGAAGCGCGCGTGCGCCTGGAAGGTCAGCAAGAGATGGCGGCAGCCGAGCAGGCCGATATCGTGGCCGCCTGTCAGCAGCAATTTCAGGTTGAACCCCACGCCCTGCCACAGCACATGGCTGCAGACCTTTTGGTTGAACCGCTGCCCGATCGCGCATCGTTGCAGCAAAAATTGCAAAAAATGGTAGGCGAGCGTGAGGCGATGGGCCCCATTAATCTGCGGGCCGAGATTGAAATGGACGAGCTGCAGGAAAAACTGAGCAAGCTGGAGACAGAGCGCGATGATTTATCAAGCGCCATTGCCAAACTTCGCAACGGCATTGCCGAATTGAATGGCGAAGCGCGCACCAAACTGAACGCCGCCTTTTCTGCCGTCAACGCGCGTTTCTCAACACTGTTTGTGCGCCTGTTCAACGGGGGGCGCGCGCACCTTGAACTGCAAAACGCCGATGATCCGTTGCAGGCCGGTCTTGAAATTTATGCCGCACCGCCTGGCAAAAAAATTCAGGCCCTTTCGCTTCTTTCGGGCGGCGAGAGAACACTTACGGCACTCTCGTTGCTGTTTGCGGTTTTCCAAACCAACCCTTCGCCCATCTGCGTGCTTGACGAAGCGGAAGCCGCGCTAGATGAAAGCAACGTCGATCGTTTTTGCCAGCTGGTGCGCGATATTGCCGAAGAAACGGGCACGCGCTTTCTGGTCATCACCCACCAGCGCCTGACCATGGCGCGCGTTGACAGGCTTTATGGCGTGACCATGGCCGAAAAAGGCGTCTCGCAACTTGTGTCGGTCGATTTGCGTCAGGCCGAGCAGTTGCGCGACGCGCCACACATTGTTCAGGCGGCCTGAAAAGTTTTTTGAAGCGCGTTCATCACAGGCTGCCAAGCAAAATCATCATGCAACGGATGAAGCGTGAGCGATGGATACCACGGGCTTGTGGCCCGATCGCGGAACCAGAACCACGTGCTGGCCTGGGGCGGCGGCATCAGCACCTGACACGGAATATTCAACGCACCCGCCAGATGCACGGTTGAATTGCGCACCGACACAACGGCATCGCACGCCTTCAACTGCGCGGCTTGATGCGCCAAACTTGTCATCGCATCAATCGTTTCATCGTGCACAAGGTGTTGGGGGAAACGTGATGCAAAATTTTTTCTCTCATCACTCGTATCGCCATATTGCACATCCACCACCACTGTCTTGGGTAAATCAAAAAGCGGCAGCCAATCGGCCAACTCTAAACTGCGACGACGCCGGAACAAACCCGCCGCACGCCAGCTGATGCCCATCACGCGGGTGGCTCCAACTTTTTCTGATAAATATTTTTGCCGCAGCTGCGCTGAAAGTTTTTCATCCACCTGCAGATAGGCGCCACGATGTTGCGGAAAACTCTCAAACGTAGGGCGCAAAAATTTGCACGCCCAAAACCCAGGGGCCTGATAATCAATATCGGTGCCATAAATGCGTGGGTTTTCTTTTGTCACGTCATCGGGCCGCATCACAACCTCAATGTTGGGCCAGCGCATGGCCACCAACTCTGCCATGCGCGGCGTCGCCTCAATAATCAGCTGCGCGCCAAGCTGCAACAACTCATCCACCATGCTTAGTTGCAAAATATCCTCACCAACACCCTGATAATTCCACAGCAATATTTTTTTGCCGCGCACATCTGACCCATCCCAAAATTTTTGGGGCAATCTATGATCGCGCCTGAAGGCAATCCAATCGGCCAGCGTTTCCCATCCTTTGCTCAAATGACCATAAACAAGATGACAGTTGGTGCGATTGTACGCATAAATTTTGTGCTTTGGCGCCAGCGCGATTGCTTTTTCATAAGCACTGACCGCGGCATCATAATCGCCATCATCTTGGCATATCACACCAAGATTATTCCACGCCGCCGCAAAATCGACCTTGCGCGCCACAACCTGCTCAAGACATTTTCGCGCTTTTTTCAGGTTTCCTTCGGCGCGCGCCAGCATGCCTTCGGCATTTAACACCACCGGATGATCGGGCGCCATAATTTTCACGCGCCTTAAAATATCGTTGGTGGCTGGCAAATTTTCTTCATCCAACCGCGCGTACAGCAAATCAATCCACCCCTGCTGGTCAGAGGGTTTCAGCTGCGTCACTTTCTCAAACGCGCGCGCGGCATCGCCATAACGGCCAATGGCTTTTGCCATGCGCCCCAAATCATTCCACGCCGCCGCATCATCGGGTTTTTGCTGCACATAATCGCGCCACACAACAAACGCTTCTTCTTCTTTGTTTTGTGCCTGAAGAAATTTTGCAAGATTGCTTTTGAACTCTGGTATGTGCGGCGCTGCGGCAATGGCGCGCTGCCAAAGCTGCACGGCCTCTGCCCCGTTGCCGTGTTGGGCGTTCAAAGCAGCCAGCCCGTTCAGCGCATCCAGCTGATGGGGAATACGCTGCAAAATTTGCATGTATAAATTTTTTGCTTCTTCAACATTTCCCTGGGCATGCGCGCGCCGTGCGGCCGCCACCAAATCAATTTGAAGTGACACGGGCACCTAAAACGCTTCTTCGGGCATGGCCATAACAGGTTTCGCCCCAGACATGATAGCCAGATTCAATGCATTCACCTGCGGCATGATTTTGGTCATATAAAATCGGCCTGTGTGCACTTTGCCTTCATAAAATATTTTGTTTCCATCGTTCTGCAACAATTTTTTCTGCGCCACATCCATCATCCTCAGCCACCACCACCCCATCGCCACCAGCGCCATCATCTTCAAAAAATCGGCCGCCGCTGCGCCTGCCTCATCGGGGTTGGCAAAGCCCCGTGTGCCAATGGTCAGCGCGGCGTTCTGCAATTTGGCAAAGGCGCTCATCAAGGCGGGCAAAAATTCCTGCACATTTTTGTTGTGCTGATTGTCGATGATATATTGGCTGACAGGGTGGAAAAATTGCCGTGCCAAGCGGCCAAAATCTTCAGCCATTTTGCGTCCCACCAAATCAAGCGCCTGAATGCCGTTGGCCCCTTCATAAATCTGGCAGATGCGCGCATCGCGCACGTATTGTTCCATGCCCCATTCATGAATATACCCATGCCCGCCATAAATTTGCATGCCGATGTTACTCACCTCCGATCCCAGATCGGTCAAATAACTTTTCAGCACGGGCGTCATCAACGCCACCAAATCCTCGGCCTGTTTTTTTCTGCTTTCATCAGCATGCTTCAAGGAAATATCCTGCTCCATCCCAATCCAATAAGCCATGGCGCGTGCGCCTTCAATCATACTTTTCATCGTCAGCAAATTTTTGCGCACATCGGGGTGCACTATCAGCGGATCGGCAGCTTTTTCTGGATATTTTGCGCCCGTTAAACTGCGCCCCTGCAATCTGTCTCGCGCATAAGCCCGCGCGTTTTGATAACTCACCTCGGCCAACCCCAACCCCTGCAACGCCACGGCCAGCCTGGCTTCGTTCATCATCGTGAACATCGCTTTCATGCCGCCATGCGGCCTGCCCACCAGCCAACCTTGCGCACCATCAAAATTCATCACACATGTGGCGCTGGCCTTAATGCCCATTTTATGCTCAATGCTGCCGCAGGTCACGCCGTTTTTTTCACCCAACGTGCCGTCGGTATTCGGCACAAATTTTGGCACCACAAACAGGCTAATGCCTTTTGTCCCTGTCGGCGCATCGGGCAATTTGGCCAGCACGAGGTGGATGATGTTCTCTGTCAAATCATGCTCGCCCGACGAGATAAAAATTTTCGTACCCGATATTTTATAACTGCCATCATGTTGCGGCTCGGCCTTGGTGCGAATAAGTCCCAGATCAGTTCCGCAATGCGGCTCGGTCAGGCACATGGTGCCGCTCCATTGGCCTGTCACCAAATGCGGCAGATAAATTTTTTTCAACTCATCACTGGCGTGCGTGTGCAGCGCGTTATAGGCGCCATGCGAAAGGCCCGGATAAATACCAAAAGAAAGATTCGCGCTGCTGACCAGCTCATCAATCACAAAATTGACCAGCAACGGCAAACCCTGCCCGCCATAGGCCGGATCGCACGCCAGCGCTGTCCACCCGCCCTGACAAAAAACGTCATAAGCTTCTTTGAAACCTGTGGGCGTTTTCACATGGCCATTGTGAAAGGTGCAGCCTTCTTTATCACCCGACTGATTGATGGGGAAAAGAACCTCTTCGCACAACTGACCCGCCGCCTCGATAATATCTAACATGGCTTCGGGCGTCGCCTCGGCATAACCGGGCAGTGCGGCCACATCGCGCGCGGGCAGAAGATCGTGCAGAAGAAATTTTATCTCATCACGTGGCGTTTGATAGATGGGCATGCAACCTCTCTAAACCGTTTTGGGGATCAACATTTTACTGAATGTCACGATGCAGACACCTGCAATAATCATCACACCGCCAATCACCGTCGGCACATCCATCCCTTTGCGGCCAAGAAGCCACGAGAAAAAAATGGCAAAGAACACCGCGCCAATTTCAATCATCGCCGACATGACCGATGAAAAATGCCGTGCGCCCAGCAGCCAAAAAATCCACGCTGTGATGCTGAAGGTGATGCACATAAAAATAATCCATGATTTTTTGTCATGCGCAAAATCTGGCATAAAAATTTTTTCGCTTGTCAGCACATGGCATGCGCAGGCGACAATAATCAAGGCGATGCCGTAACACAAAAAATAGAACGACATCGAATAATTTTTCATAATAATTTCCTGCCCCACAAAATTAATGCCCAGAATAATCGGCATCACCATCAACAAAACCAGAATGAGCGATTTGCTTTCAATCATCAGTTCCTCAGCGGCTTTCCGGTATTCAGCATGTGATTGATGCGATCCCATGTCAGAGGGTCTTTGACCAGCGCCATAAACTCGCGCCGCTCCAACTCAATCAACTGGCCTTCTGTCAACTCAACAAACGGCGTGGTGTCATCGCCCGTCATGACCGTGGCCAGCGCTTCACCGATTTTCACATCATGGGCCGAAGCCTTGCCCTGCAGCCTGAACACCTGCAACGCCAGCTGAAGCGCGGCTTTGCCCGCTTTCCCCGGCAGGCGGAAGGATATTTCCTTCGGTGGGTGATAGCCCTCAGACAATGACACAACTTTTTGCTTCGCATCGAACAGCAGCCTGTCGCGATTCATCGTAATCGCATCATGATTTTGCAGATAACCATACTCCCGCGCCTCGAACGCCGATTTTCCTGTTTTGGCCAGGCTGATGGTTTCAAACGCTTCGGCAATCGGCGGTATGGGGCCGCCAAATTTTTTACCCGCCACAGCCCGCCGCAGCATTTGCACGCAACCGCCCCAACCGGGGATAATTCCCACACCCACTTCAACCAGCCCCATATAGGTTTCGGCATGGGCCTGCACCGCGCTGCAATGCAGGGTGATTTCGCACCCGCCCCCCAGCGCCAGACCCGATGTGGCGGCAACGGTGGGGAACGGCGCAAAACGCAGACGACGAAAAGTTTTTTGCCCTTCCGCAATAAAATTTTCTAAGAGCGGCCAATGCGCAAGATTAATGGCGAACATGGCGAGGCCAAGGTTGGCACCTGCCGAAAAATGCTCGCCATCGGAATAAATCACCAACCCTTTCCAATCGCGCCACTCGGTTTCTATTTTATCAATCGTCTCGTTCAGCAGCTTGAATACATCGGGGTCGAATGTGTTCATTTTTGTGGTCATTTCAAAACACGCCACGCCACCGCCCAAGTTCCACAATTGCGCCGAGCCGTTTTTCAACATCGGTTTCTGCCGGCGTTTAACATCGGCCAGCAACAGCACCCCCTGGGGCACAGGCACCGTGGCGTAACGGCCATCGGTTTTCATATATTGCGGCTGCCCATCATTGATCGTGTAAAAACTGCCCTGGCACGCCTCAAGAAGCGGAGGCACCGCGCGGCCTGAGGCTTTGATTTGATCGCAAAGCCAGCCAACGCCCAGCTTATCGATCAACTCAAACGGGCCAAATTTCCAGTTATAGCCAAGGCGCATGGCCGTATCGATGGCCACAATATCATCAGCAATCTGCGGCACCAGGCTGGCGGTATAACACAGCGTCTGCGCCAGAATATCGGTGGCGAATTTTCCAAACTTATCGCTGCTTTCGCACAGTTTTTTAAGGTCTTTGCCCGCATTGTCAAGGGTGGGGATTTTTCCCTTACTCTCATCCCCGTAATCACCTGTTATCAAATTCAGCACACGTTTTTGTTTGCCTGTTTCTGTTTTCTCCAGCTTATAAAAACCGCCCTTGCCCTTGCGGCCCGTATAACCATCGGCGATCATTTTATCAAACAGCGCGGGCTGCCTGTAAATACGCCTATAATAATCGTCTGCCGGCAATGTCGCCAAAAAACTTTTGCTGATCAGTGGCATGAGATCGAGCCCGATCAGATCGAGCAGGCCAAACACACCCGTTTTAGGAATTCCCATGGGCGCGCCCGCCACGGCATCGGCTTCTTCCACCGTCAAGCCGTGTTCAAACGTGGCGTTGATGGCCGCCTGCATAAAATAAGTGCCAATGCGGTTGGCAATAAAACCGGGCGTATCGTGACACGGCACAACACCTTTGCCCAACTTGATATCGCAAAAATATGCAATGTTTTCGGCGGCATCCTTGCGCGTGCGTGGGCCCACAACCAATTCAAGCAAACGCAAATAACGTGGCGGGTTAAAAAAATGGGTGATCAAAAAATCGGCCGCGAACCTTTCGCTCTGCCCTTCCAGCAACTGCTGCAAAGGAATGGTCGATGTGTTGGACGACACCACCGAGCCTGGCTTGCGATACGCATCGACCTTCTTATACAGATCACGTTTAATGGCCACATTCTCAACAATCGCTTCAATAATCCAATCACACTCGCCCAGCTTCATCACATCATCGGTCAGGTTGGCCGGCATCATCAGACGCGCCGCTTTTTTGCTCATCAACGGGGCGGGATCCATTTTTTGCAAACGTTCCAGCGCGGCATTGGCCAGCTGGTTTCGGTCGGCGGCACCGTCGGGCACAATATCGAACAAATAAACAGGATACCCCGCATTCGCCACATGCGCCGCAATTTGCGCGCCCATGACGCCCGAGCCAATCACCGCAACCTTTTGAATGAAATCAGCACCCTTCATCACACAGCCTCCAAAATGGTGGCGATGCCCTGCCCGCCGCCAATGCACTGCGTGGCCAGCGCAAACTGTTTGCCCTCGCGCTGCATGATGGCGGCCGCCTTGCCCGTAATGCGGGCCCCCGTGGCCCCCAACGGATGCCCCAGCGCAATGGCCCCGCCATCGATATTCACGCGCGAAGGATCAATCTTCAGTTCATGCATGCAGGCCAGCGCCTGAGAAGCGAAAGCCTCATTCAACTCCACAACATCAATCTGGGAAATTTCCAATCCCGCGCGTTGCAGCGCCTTGCGCGTGGCCACCACGGGCCCCATGCCCATATGGGCCGGATCACACCCCGCCACGGCCACGGCACGAATACGCGCCGTTTTTTTCAATCCATGCGCATCGGCAAAGGCTTCGCTGGTCACCAGCACGGCCGACGCCCCATCGGTCAGCGGGGATGATGTGGCGGCCGTGACGCTGCCGCCGGCCAAAAACGCGGGTTTTAGTTCAGCCATTCTTTCCATGGTTGTTTCGGCGCGAATGCATGTATCGCGCGTTACATCTTTTCCCTTGAGGGGAATGGGAATAATTTCAGCCGATAATTTTCCGTGCGCCACGGCATGCGCGGCCTTTTGGTGACTGGCCAGCGCGAATTCTTCCTGCGCGCGACGAGAAATTTTGAAACGCGATGCTACATTTTCGGCTGTTTCGCCCATGCTCATATAAGCGGCCGATTGTTTCATAAAGTCAGGATGCGGCATGGGGTTGAACCCACCCATGGGAATGCGCGACATGCTTTCAACACCCGCGCACACAAACGCGCCGCCCGCATGCAGCTGTATGGCGCCTGCCGCCATATGCACACTTTGCATCGATGAGCCACAAAAACGGTTGATGGTGGCACCCGCGACGCTGATGGGAAAACCCGCCATGAGGCCAGCAAGACGCGCCAGATTAAACCCCTGCTCACCTTCCGGAAAAGCGCAACCCAGCAACACATCTTCCAGCATCGCAGGATCAACTTTTGTGTGAGCAACCAAACCACGCAGCACGGCGGTAATCAGGTCATCGGCGCGAACGTGGGCCAGTTCACCTTTGCTGGCGAGCGTGAAGGGCGAACGGCAGTAACCGGCCAGAACAACCGGCACAGGAAAAGTGGACATAAGGGAAATATGAAAGCCAAATCAATTAAAAAGTGTTAACCTGAGGGTGAACCCAACATCAATTACAAAAGCACGTCATTCCCGCGCATGCGGGAATCTATTGATGAGCCAAAGCTGTAGGCCGATGAATGAATCCCAACCATAGCATGTCCTCGCGCAGGCGGGGATGGGGATGACGATAGTGTGTGGGGTATTGGCCGTTCTCTATTAATGAACCCTGACCCTAATACCGCACCGCAAAGCGCAGGCCGCCGGCACGACCATCGGCCGGCACCACCAGCCAGGCGCGGCCAAAACCTGCTGTGGCATCAACCCATGGAATGCCCACCTGCGCTGTGCGATCATCCAGCATGTTTTCAACCCACGCCCCCAGTGTGTAACGACCATCGGAAAAATTCAGCTGGCTGTTCACCTGAAAGCGATCGCCCACGTGCGCCTGATTAGAGTTATCGGTGTGCTGCGCGTCTTGATAATACCCCTGCGCCGCCATCTGCCAGTGCCACGGCGTGCCGGGCAAGGGCTGACCATAAAAACCCGCCACGGCAAACTGGTGTGGCGAATAACGCGGCAGATCATTGCCATCAACCTTGCCCAGCGGCGTATAACCCGCAATGTTGGCCAGATCAGGATCGTTGTAACTGACAAACCGCGCGCGCGTATAGCTGTAAGCCAGGCTGGCACCGTAACGATCATCGGGCACCCAATCTATCGACAACTCGCCCCCCAAACTGCGGCTGCGCCCGGCGTTGTTGAGATAAAAATTCTGCGTGGCGGCCAGCGTTGAATAGGCGGTGACCTGTTGATCCAGCCATTCGATCCAAAAGACATTTGCGCCCACTTTGATATCATATGGCAGCGGATAATTTTTCATGCCCGCTTCAAAGGTTAGATTATATTCAGGCCCATAGGCGCGTTCGCTGTCACGAATATTGGCGCGATCATTAAACCCGCCACTTTTATCGCCCTTGGCACCGCTGATGTAATATACCACATCGCGCGCATCAGTGTAACTGAGAGTGAGTTTGGGCGAGAATGATTGCCAGTCATCCTCCAAATCCAGCCGCCGGCCCGCATTGTTCACAATCGTGCTTTTCAAATTTTTTGTCTCGGTCTGCCAACGCCCGTCAAACGTCGCATCCCATCCCTTGGCAAATGCCACGCCTACGCTTCCATAAATACCCAAACTTTCATGCAATGTTTCGTTCTGCGCGCCGCTGGGCGTTGTGGCGCCCAGAATATAAAACTGATCATAACGCTGCGTATCGTTGCGGAAGCGATAAAGTGAAACACCCATCAACCCATGCCAGGGCGATTGTTCGGGGTCATAGTTCACGCGGCCATCCAGCTGCATATCATATCGTCGCGTGGCTTGTCCGGCGCGTGCGGCCAAGGCGGCCTGATAATCATCATCGCGATTAAATTCCGACCGCTCATCGCTGCCCGAGATCAACAGGTGCGATGACCAATCGGCCGACCAACCTTCAGTCCACGCCAGCTGACTTTGAAAATGCTGGCGCTGAAAACCATTGTGCGCGCTGTTGGCGGCATAGGTGGCCGCTTCCTCTGGCACCTCGCCACAAAAATAGCGCAAGGCACCATTGGTGGTGCGGCGGCCGCAGTTGGCGCGCACCAAAAAACCTTTGGGTTGACCATCGGCATCGCCCACACCCGTGAAGCGCCACACAAATTCGCGGTTGTTGTTCGGCTGATATTTCACAGACAAGCGCCCCGCGTGTGTTTTTTCTTCGCCGATTTCTGGGCCGCTCACGCTATTCTCAAAAAATCCGCCCCAGTCGCGCCTGTAATAGGCCGCACGCATGGCCCATTCATCGCTCAACTTCTGGTTCACAACGGCTGTCAGCTCGTTTCTTTCGGGGCTGCTGAAGCGGCTATCAAAACTGTAAGTATCCTCAAACTTTGGTGCGGCCGATGTGATGGCCATGGTGCCCGCAAAACTGTTGCGCCCATACAGCGCGCTTTGCGGCCCTTTGATGATATCAACCCTCTCGGCATCAAACACCAGCGTATTCACGCTGCTGCGGCCCGACAGATAAGCGCCATCAACAAACGTGGCCACGGGCGGCTCCTCGCCCAGGCCTGGCTGCAGCATGCCGCGCAATGTGGGGGCCGGATTAAAACGCCCAAACGGATCGGTGTATGAGAATCCTGGCGTCGCCTGCGCCACGTTGGTGGGGCTGTTCAGGCCGCGCTGTGCAACCTCATCTGCCGAAAAACTGGAAATGGCTGCCGGAATTGTGGCCGCCACCTCAACCCGCTTGCGAATTGTCAGCTTTAAGACATTGGTTTTTTGCAGGATGTCATCTTGATTGACCTTGGCCGCGATGGCACAATCAGGGAACAGGAGCAGCACCATGACCGCCAGCAAAACAGAACGTATCAGCATGATAGGCGCTTCCGTAGCAGCACCGCCCACCGCCGTCAAAGTTGCGTGGCTTCTGGTGTTGTCGGTGGGGGTTTTAACGCTGGGGGCAAAAATTCAGGTGCCGCTGTGGCCCGTGCCCACAACCCTGCAAACACTTGCCTTGTGCCTTATGGCGTGTTATCTCGGCCCCCGCATGGCGGTGGGGGGCGTGCTGGCTTATATGGCCGCTGGCTTTTTGGGTGCGCCTGTTTTTGCGGGCGCGGTGGCTGGCCCCGCCTATTTGTTTGGCCCCACAGCAGGCTATTTAATGGCGTTTATTCCCGCGGTGTATGTGGCCAGCTTGCTGTGTCACCGCACATCGACCCACGGCATGGGCCTGTTCAGCCAGTGTGTAGCTTTTCTTGTGCTGCACGCGGTGGTTCTGGCGGGCGGAACACTCTGGCTGGCGTTTGCTCCGCTTGAGGCATCGCCCCTTGCAGCAGCACAGGCCACCACCAACCACGACACCCCCATGAGCCTCGCCACTGCTTTTGCCGCAGGGTGCGCGCCTTTTATTGTGGGGAGCATCATGAAATCGGCCCTCGCCACCGCCCTCATCCAGGCGCAGCGCTGGGGAAAAGATTGGAGTTAGCCGCTTGACCCAGGTGCAGGCGATGGGGTTGGGGTGGTTGCAACATCCGTTGGAACACTATCTTTAACGGCCTGCAACTTGGTTTTCCGGGCAGCTGCCGGCCCAAAAATTCCATCTGCCTCCCCTGCACTTGTTGCCAATTTGCTAAGGTTTGCAACTAATGTTTTTCCACTGGCTGTAAGTGCACCATTCTTTGGGTCGTAAATTTTCTTTGAGTCTATGCCTAAAGTCTTAGCGACAACTTCTACACTTTGTGCTATTGTCTGGGGGTTTCTTGGTTTTAATTTTCTTTGTGCAAACAAGTCCGGGTTTTTCAGCCCATGCAATGCCGCAAATGCCCTGCCTTGTTTGGCAGTTAGGTTTGCACCTGCTGCTGGCATCCTCTCTCCTTTAGGAGTCTCTGCCACTCGCGTACCTGTTTGAAGGCTAGGATCACTACCATCATAAATATATGAAACTTCTCTCGGTGTATATCTTTCACCCCTGTAATGATCTCCAAAATGATGCCTTTGATGACCTCCTCTAATTAAGGGTTGCCCTCCAGAAGTTAAAAAGCTGTTTTTAATTCCCGGCATGTGAAAAAGCGTAGAACCATTTGTAGGGTCAATGCCCATAGCTTTTTCAGCAAGCACTCGTCTAGCTATCTGCTCATAGTCATTTCCGGCGGGTAAGTTTCTAACATTCCCTCTACCCTTAAGATTTACCCCTGAAAAATGTGCGTTACCAGATTTGTATTTTTTATTCAGAAAGCTTGTGAGTGTGGGGTGCCCTTTTGAAAGTCTTGGATTACTATAAGCATTGAGCACTGCATGACCAACTCTTACCATTTCATATGTATTGCCATATCCGCCTGCCTCATCTCGAATAATGGCAGCAAAATTTCTAATATCTGTTCTTGAAAGGTGTATCTTCCTCATTTGTGCCTCTACGTCACTATATCTAAAATCCAATCTTTATTCCTTAATTCCCATTTACAATTGGCGTGATTTAACCAATATTTCTGGTTAAAGGAGAAAAAAATTTATGGCTAACGCGTCAAAACACCCTCTTTCGGGGCAGACCATTGCTTTTGCGGCCTCGGGCGGGCTCGACAGCTGCACCATCACCCACTGGCTGGCGCAGCAGGGCGTGCGCGTGGTGGCCATCACGGCTGACCTGGGCCAGCCCGATGAAACCGACTTTGGCGCCATTGAACAGCGCATGCGCGCCTGCGGTGCGGCCGATTTTGCCGCCATCTCGCTTCAAAAAGAAATGGCCGAAGGCGGGCTGGAGGTTATTCAGGCCCAATCAACCTATGAGGGCCGATATTGGAACACCACCGGCGTGGGCCGCGTCATCACCACACAGGGCCTGATGGCCGAAGTGTTGAAACGCCAACTGACAATTTTCAGCCACGGCGCCACGGGTCGCGGCAATGATCAGGTTCGGTTTCAGCTGATGACCAATATGCTGGCCCCGCATGTTCAGGTTTATGCCCCCTGGCGCGATGACGCATTTTTACAGCGTTTTGGCGGCCGCCAGCACATGATTGCTTACTGCGAGCAGCACGGCCTGCCCATAAAAGCCACGCGCGACAAACCCTATTCGACCGATGCGAATCTGCTGGGTCTGACGCACGAAGGCGGCCAGCTGGAAAGTTTGCTGACAGCGCCCGATATTGTAACCCCCGGCATGGGCGTGTGGCCCAAGGATGCGCCGAACGCCGCCGAGGATGTGACAATTGTTTTTGAGCGCGGGCGGCCTGTGTCCATCAACGGCTCTGCGTGCGATGTGCTGCAGGCCATGTTTTTGGCCAATAATATTGGCGGGCGCCACGGCATTGGCATTGGCACGCATTTGGTTGAGAACAGGTTTGTGGGTGTTAAATCGCGCGGGGTGTATGAAGCGCCGGGCATGGAGCTGCTGGGCACCGCCTATGCGCTGCTGGTGCAGCTGGTGCTGGATAGGCGCGCGCGCGAATTCCTCGATCAACTGGGGTTGATGTACGCACGGCAGATTTATCAGGGATATTATTTTGATGTGTGCAGCCAAATGGTGCGCGCCGCGCTGGCCAAGGTTTCGGCCCTGATATCGGGCAGCATCACGGTGCGTCTCCTCCGGGGTAATATTTCCTATGTGCGGGCCGAGGGTGTGCCGCACTCGCTCTACACGCTCGATGGCTCGATGGAAGCAGAGGGAAGCTTTAACCACGCCGACAGCGAAGGGTTTTTGAAAGTGTTGGGCGTCAATGCCCGCGCCATTGCTCGCGCGGGGCATTTGGGCCGCCTATAAAATTTGATTGTGATAACCTTGGCCCAGACATCATCCCATGCAGAAAAATAACACTAATGTGCCTGCGAAGGCAGGCCCCCATCACCCGCGCTAAACCCTATGGCGTAGATTGTGGATGGCCCGCCGACACCCCGCCAAACGCCGCCAGCTTTTTCTTCATAAATTCGCCAAAATCGGGGTCTTCGCCCTGCAGCAGGCCTGGCAGCGCCTGCCGATAATCGGGCCGCTCTATCCAGACGTTGATATAATCTTCCCACGTTTGCCACAAGCGCGCGGTTTGCTTGTCCATGGTTTCTTCATAAATCAGAATATAGGCGCGCTCGCACAACGACGTAAGAAGATCAAAAATAATCAGCCGTTTTTCGCGTTGCTCGGGCGTCAGCATGCCATCGGCCGTGCTGTGGCCCGACAGCAATTGAAGATCGGCATTATCAATCAGAATTTTTGAAAATTCGGCATACTCATCGGCCAGTTTCTGATAAATTTCTTCCTGTTCGTTCAGCCGTTCTTTTTTTTCTTCCTGCAAAAAAACATAAAGCGCAAACGGCAAGCCCACCACTGTCACAATGTACGACAGCATTTCCCAAACTTCGAGCGAGAAGATAAACGACATGCCCTATCATACCCCAAAGGCACGCATAAAAAAAGGCGGCCAGACATGGCCGCCTTGCTTGCCTTCACCTGCGCGCTTATTGTGCGGCGGCGGGGTTTTGTGGCATTTGCGGACGGGCCGGAGCACCTTCGCTGCTGGCAGCTTGCTCAGCGGCTTCGGCGGCATCTTTCACCGCTTGTGTGGCTTGCTGGGCCGCATCTTGTGCAGCACCGGCAGCTTGACCTGCTGCTTGCTGGGCGGCATCAGTTGCTTGACCAGCAGCTTGCTGAGTGGCGTCGGTCGCTTGACCGGCGGCTTGTGTGGCTTGCTCAGCGGCTTGGCCAGCGGCCTGCGTGGCATCGCCCGATTGTTCGCGGGCGGTGTTCATCACATCGCGCACGGCATCTTGCAGCGAACCGGTTTGAACGGCGTCGCTGGCCTGGGTGGCCGCTTGCTGCGCTTCGTCAGGTGAGCCACCTTTCATCAGAACATAGCCGCCGACCAGAATGGCCACGACGATCGCCGCAATGGCAATGAAAGATGTGTTGGTTTTCTTTGGTTCGTTCATAGGGTCCCCCGTTGGTTGAACTGCTGTAAAAGTAAGCAGATTCACCTTGGCTGGCAAGCCAGGCAATTAAGGCAAAACAGTGGCTTGGTTAACGCGCCTGGATCACCGCATGGCGCTTCTTACCCACGCTCAGGCGGGCTTTTTTATCGGGGCCTAAATCGGGCGGGCCCACAGTCGCCTGCACATCGGCCACCGCAACATCATTCAGCCTAATGCCCCCCTGCTCCAGCAGGCGTTTGGCCTCGCCCTTGCTGGCGGCAAAACCCAGCTGCAACACAATATCGACCAGCGGCACCGCCTGGGCCGATGATAAATGAAACGTGGGCAACCCTTCGGCGCTGCCGCCTGCAAAGGCATCGGCGGCGGTGGCTGCGGCTAACTGAGCGGCCTCAGCCCCATGACACAATGTGGTGGCCGCCGTGGCCAGAATTTTTTTGGCCTCGTTCACCTCGGCGCCTTCCAGTTTTTCAAGGCGAGAAATTTCATCCATCGGCACATCGGTAAACAGTTTCAGAAAACGCCCCACATCGGCATCTTCGGTGTTGCGCCAGAACTGCCAATAATCATACGGCGATAATTTTTCGGCCTTCAGCCACACAGCGCCCGAAACAGTTTTGCCCATTTTTTGCCCGCTGGCGGTGGTCAGCAGGGGCGTGGTTAAACCAAACAATTCGGCATCGGTCATGCGACGGCCCAGCTCGACCCCGTTCACAATATTCCCCCACTGATCGCTGCCGCCCATTTGTAGAATGCAGTTGTAACGCTTGTATAACTCGACAAAATCATAGGCCTGCATGATCATATAGTTGAATTCAAGAAACGTCAGCGGTTGTTCGCGCTCCAGCCGCAGCTTCACGCTCTCAAACGTCAGCATGCGGTTGATGGTAAAATGCGTGCCCACCTGCCGCAGAAAAGAAATGTATCCCAGCTTATCCAGCCAGTCGGCGTTATCGACCATCACGGCATCATTGTGCCCATCACCCAATGATAAATAATTTTTGAAAATGCCTTTGATGCTTTGTTTGTTGTGCTCCAGTTTTTCGTCGGTCAGCATCTGCCGCGTTTCATCTTTGCCCGAAGGATCGCCCACCTTGGCCGTGCCGCCGCCCACAATCACAATGGGTTTATGGCCTGTCTGCTGCAGGCGCCGCAGCATCATGATGGAAACAAGGTTGCCCACATGCAAACTATCGGCCGTCGGATCATAGCCCACATAGGCGGTGATGGGGCCCTTGGCCGCGCGTTCATCCAAACGCTCGATATCGGTGATTTGATGCACATAGCCGCGTTCGTGCATCACCGTCATAAAGTCTGATTTGTATTTTGTGGTCATTGTGCTTTTCTAGCCAAACCATGGCCCCAACGCAAAAAATCTATACGGCTCTTGGCCTGATGAGCGGCACATCGCTGGATGGCATCGATGTGGCGTGGCTACAAACCGATGGGCATCATCGCGTCATCACAGGGCCCGCCGAAACGTTTGCCTATGCCCCAGGGTTTATCAACACACTGCGCAAAACCCTTGGCCAGAAAAACCCGCACACGCCCGCCATGAAAAAAATTGAGCGCCAGATGACATGGCTGCACGCCAAAGCTGTTAAAAAATTTTGCCTCAAAAACAATATATTACTGCAGAATATTGATGTGATAGGTTTTCATGGGCAGACCATCTTTCATGCGCCACAGCATTTCATCACCCTGCAAATTGGCGATGGTGCCCTGCTGGCGCGCGAAACGCAGTGCCGGGTGGTCAATCAGTTTCGGGGGGATGATGTGAAAGCCGGCGGACACGGCGCGCCGCTGGTGCCTGTTTTTCATGCGGCCCTGGCGCACCCTTTGCCCAAACCGCTGGCTGTTGTGAATGTGGGGGGCGTCAGTAACATCACCTGGCTTGCCCACGAAAACACCTTGGCCGCGTGCGATTGCGGCCCTGGCAACGCCTTGATCAATGATTGGTTGCACAGCCACAACGCCGGCGCGTTTGATGACAAAGGCACATTCGCCGCGCGCGGCAGCATTGATTGGGCGCACGTGCACAGGTTTTTGGCCGATGATTTTTTTGCGCGCCCTGCCCCCAAATCGCTCGATCGCGACCATTTCAAAACCTATATGCCGCATCACCTTGATCTGGCCGATGGTGCGGCAACCCTGACAGCCATGACCGCAGCGGCCATTGCCCGCACGCTGCAACATTTTGGGCGCAAACCACAAAAACTTTTGGTGAGCGGCGGCGGGCGGCACAACACAACACTGATGCGCTGGCTTGCCAGCCTTCTACACATGCCTGTGATGTCGGTCGATCATGTGGGTTGGAACGGCGACGCGCTGGAGGCCCAGGCCTTCGCCTATCTGGCCGTGCGCCGCTTGCTTAACTTGCCTATCAGTTTTCCCTCAACCACAGGGGTGCAAAAACCCATGTGTGGCGGGCTGGTGCACACGTTTAATCTTTAACCAATGCCACAAACGCCTTCAGCGCATCATCGATGCGTGTTTGCCACCCAGGGCCTTTGGCCTTGAAAAAGGCCAACACCTCGGGCGAGACACGCAGGTTGAAGCGCATCTTGCTTTTCATGTTCTTTTTCCTCTCGTTGATTGGCTTTACGTAAACTGATGATGCGCAACGCATCCTCTCTCAAGGTAAAGACGCAAATATACAATCGCTGCCCAACAATATGACCACTCGCCACATAGCGATCCTCGCCATAGTCTTCACGAACGTCGAGTTCGACAATGGCATCCTCCCACTCAAAAAACGCGATATCCTCAAAGTCAACGCCGTGCTTGGCGATATTTTGCGGGCGCTTGGCACTGTCCCACCCATGTTCCACAGATTCTTGCACCAGAAACCACAGGCCCTGTCAATTATTTTGTATCTACAGAAAAATCATCCCACCATCATCTGCTGTTAATGCGGCCCCGAGCTGGTTGCGCGACGTGCAGCATTCACTGTACGCTGTCTTGCCACAAGCGTCATCGCTGTGCCCGTTATATACATAGCGATATCGGTAAAATCGAGCCGCATCATGTATGTTTTCAGTGAATATGGATCGAGAGATGGGTGCCTAGTCCAAACGGTATTCACCTCGTGAAGAATTCCTAACCCAAGGACTCCTAATACTTTACCCGTATGCGATTTTGACAGGTACTCGCCAAGACTTTCTCGCATACCTGTCGATTGCCTCAACAAGAACGCAATCGTGAGAGCAAACCCAACATAAGTTTGCACATCAAGGAGATTGCCAAAATGGTTTGAGAACCCAGAAAAATACTGTTTAAGCGGCGGTTCGCGCAGCAAGGTAAAGTTAGAAAAATTCATGATCAAACACAAAAAATAAAAACACATTTCCTGACTAACTGCCTTATTAAAATCATTCGGATTCATAAAATTTTTTAGACGCTGCGAATAGATTGCTTTCGACATTTGAAAGTCTATCCACACAACACTACCCCACCATCATCTGCTGCTGCAGGGGCAGTTGATACAAAACGGCATCCACATAGTCGGCCACTTCATCGTTCAGCTGGTTCAGGTGATTGTTGAAGAAGTGATCGCCACCTTTGATGATGCGATAATCGATGTTGATGTCGCGCTGGTGGGTCAGTTTGTTGATGAGTTTGCCCACGTGCATCTCGGGCACGATTTCATCTTGGTCGCCGTGCACAATCAGACCGCTGGTGGGGCATGGGGCCAGAAACGTAAAATCGAGCATATTGGCGGGCGGCGCGATGCTGATAAAGCTGTCAATCTCTGGTCGGCGCATCAGCAGCTGCATGCCAATCCACGCGCCGAACGAAAAACCGGCAACAAAAATAGACCGCGGATTTTTGTTATGCTGCAACAGCCAATCCATGGCGGCGGCGGCATCGCTCAACTCGCCCTCGCCCCTGTCATAGCGGCCCTGACTGCGCCCCACGCCCCGAAAGTTGAAGCGCATCACCGAAAAATCACGCTCGGCGAAAATGTTATACATGGCATAGCACACCTTGTTGTTCATGGTGCCGCCGTGCTGCGGGTGGGGGTGTAAAATAATGGCAATGGGGGCTGTAGGCGATTTGCCTTGTTTATATCGGCCTTCGAGACGGCCAGCAGGACCAGCAAACAGGACTTCGGGCATGATTCACCGTTTTCTATTGGTAAACAAACTGTTACTCCTCAAAACTTAGGCGATTGGCACTTGAAAAAGCAAGAACTTCTATGCTTTCGCCAGAAAACTTCATGCAAGCATTTGATTTTTGCCTGAAAATAATGTATAGTGCTGAAAAATCAATAACTTACATAAAACGCCTTCGGGCAGATCACTGGGCGCATGACCTATCTTGACCATAACGCAACCACACCGCTCAAGCCTCAGGCCGCGGCCAGAATGGCCCACATGGCCGGTTTGTGGGGGAATGCGTCCTCGGTGCATCGTTATGGGCGCGAGGTGCGGCAGCACATGATGGCCGCGCGGCATACCCTTTCCGGGGCTGTGGGCGCCACGCCCGCCGGCATTGTTTTTTGCAGCGGCGCGACCGAGGCTTTGCACCTGGCCCTTGCCCAGTGTGCGCCCACGCAGGTGGCCTATACAGCGATTGAGCATGATGCCGTGCGCGCCGCCGCAGGCACCCAGGCCACGGTGATTCCGGCCACGCCCGATGGTGTCGTTCATCTGATTGCGCTTGAAAAAATTTTGCAGCAGGGATCCATTAAACTTGTCGCCTGCATGCTGGCCAATAACGAAACCGGCGTGCTGCAACCCGTGGCCGATGTAGCAGCGCTGGCCAAAAAATATGGCGCCATGGTTGTGGTCGATGCGGTGCAGGCTGTGGGAAAAATCCCCTTTCATTTTGGGTCGCTGGGGGTCGATATGGCGGCCATTTCGGCCCACAAAATGGGTGGGCCGGCGGGCATGGGCGCCTTGCTGGTGCGCGAGGGGCTAGATATTCGGCCCATCCTGCGCGGTGGCGGACAAGAAATGAACCGTCGCGCCGGCACCGAGAATTTTTTGGGCATCATGGGTTTTGCCGCCGCCGCCGAAACGCTGGAGGCTGATTTAGCCTTCCAACAAAATCTCTCGGCATGGAAAAATGCGTTTGAAGAAAAAATTGTGGCGCACGCGCCCCACGCCACCATTGCAGGACGCCGCGCGCCGCGCCTTCCCAACACCACCTGTGTCATCATGAAAAACACCCCCAGCGAAACACAGGTGGTGACGATGGACCTGGAAGGCATCGCCATCAGTGCCGGCGCCGCCTGCAGCAGCGGCCGCGTTAAACCATCCCACGTGCTTCAGGCCATGGGGTTTGATGCGGCTGATGCCGCGTCGGCCATTCGCATCTCAAGCGGCCGCACCACCACAGAAGCCGATTATGTGCAGGCATGGCAGGTGTGGTTGTCATTGTATCAGCGCAAACATTCAACCCCCTCAACAACGCCGCTGGCGGCTTGAAAGGAAACAGAATGACTCAGGTTGTTGGTTTTATGGACTATCAGAAACAGATTGAAAGTTTTGTGTGCTGGCATTGCCACGGCCGCACCGATGAAACGGCCATGTTCTGCAATCACTGCGGCAGCGTGCAGAATGTGCGCGCGGCCGATCATTTCGCGCGCCTTGGCCTTGAACGGCGGCTGGATGTGAACGTGACCGATCTGGATGATCGTTTCAATAAATTGCGCAAGCCGCTTGATCCGAATTTTTTCATGATCCGCAGCACGACCGAGCGCAACTTTGCCGCACGCCAACTGATCGCCCTGGTGGAAGCCTATGAAACACTGCGCGATCCTGTTCAGCGCGGGCGTTACTGGCTGAAGCTTCATCAGCAAGATTTTGTGGCCGCCAAAAACGATCATCCTGTGGTGCAAAAAATGCGCGCCGAATTTGATAATGTGGCCGATGACACCGCTCAGCTAGATATGCTGGCCCAGCGCACCAATGCCCTGCTTCAAAACGGTGTGATGAAATTGCTGACCAGCCTGCGCCAGCAAAACTGGGAAGAAGCGAACCAAGCCCTGGTCGAGCTGGACGGCATGGAAGATATCCTCTCGCAAACACGCGCGAGACGCCAGGGAATGACCAAAGTTGACCCAGACACCGAGTGGAGTTGTTAGCCCCTAATTTTTCACATCGGCCGCGATGCGCACCGAAATTATTTTATCGGGGTCAGACACCGCGCCATTGTTCGCGGCTGTGCCGGCCTTCAGCGCATCGACAAATTCCATACCGCTGGTCACCTGTCCCCACACGGTATATTGGCCGTTCAGGTGCGGCGCTTCATCGAAGCAGATAAAAAACTGGCTATCGGCCGAGTTGGGATCGCTGGTGCGCGCCATGCCCAGCGTGCCGCGAATAAATGGCGTTGATGAAAATTCGGCGTTCAATTTCTGGCCACTGCCGCCTGTGCCGTTGCCTTGAGGATCACCCGTCTGGGCCATAAAGCCGGGGATGACGCGGTGGAACACCAACCCATCATAAAACTTGTCGCGCACCAGCTGTTTGATGCGTTCAACATGCTTGGGCGCCACGTCGGGGCGCAGTTGAATGGTGACCTGGCCTTTGGGCAGGGTCATGATAAGCGTGTTTTCAGGGTCCATGGCTTTTACCTCGGGTTGCTGGGCGTGCACGCTAGCACCCACCGCCAGCAATGCCAATATAAACAGACGTTGAAAAAGTTTTGTCATGATCTCCTCGCGCGATTCAGAATGGCATTTCATCATCACTTTAGCGCATGGCAAATCTATGGCAAAGCGTGTGGCTGATTGCGCCCGCGCAATGAATGGTCCGCTGGGAATGGTGCCGCTGGAGGGATTTGAACCCCCGACCTTGGCTTTACGAAAGCCCTGCTCTACCCCTGAGCCACAGCGGCACGTGTGGTCATTTATCGTGGGCGCCCCGAACGTGTCAAACTTAAAAGGCAGGACGAAGCCGGAAGACAAAAAACTGCAGCCCCTGGCAGACACAACAGTGTTATTTTTGGTGTCTTTCACTCAGGTCTTTAACCTAATGCGTCTGCGTGGGGCGCACCCAATGCGAGACGATAATATCGGCCTTTTGGCGCCCCACATCGGGGTGATACCACTCAAAAACGCGCAGCGCTGCCGCATAGGCAAAAATCTCGGGCTGGTCTTTCAGCATTTCGGCATAGGCCCGTTTCACGGCGCTGGCGCAGCAATCGCCCTCGCACACGTCTTCGGCCACGTTTTCAGATTCGGCCAGAATTTCATCCACCGTCTGTTCAGGACGCACCATGGCTATCTCCGCCGGCTGGGGGGCGTTTTGCTGCCTTTTTTCACGCCATAAATTTCAAACCGCTGGCTGACCAGCTCATAGCCGTGCTGTGCCGCGATTTTCTCCATCAGCTTCTGCGCCTCGTGGCTGATAAATTCCAATACCTCGCCGCTGTTCAAATCGATCAGGTGGTGGTGATCCTCGCGCGATTCTTCATACCGTGCGCGGCCATCGCCAAAATCGTGCCGGTCGATCACGCTCGCATCCTCCAGCAAACGCATGGTGCGATAAACGGTGGCAATGCTGATGCGATGATCAATTTTATTGGCGCGTTGATAAACCTCCTCCACGTCCGGGTGGTCGGTCGCCTCAGAAAGCACGCGGCTGATGGTTCGCCGCTGCTCGGTCATTTTCAGGCCTTTTTCGGCACACAACTTTTCAATGCGGGAGAGCATGGTGAAAGCATAACACATGACTGCATCTTGACAAATTTTGCGCCTTGCCCCACCTGAAAACCATGCCCTACGTTGTGACCGATGCCTGCATTCGCTGCAAATACACCGACTGTGTCGAGGTGTGCCCTGTCGATTGTTTTTATGAAGGGGCCAACATGCTGGTCATCAACCCTGATGAGTGCATCGATTGCGGCGTGTGTGAGCCTGAGTGCCCGGCCGAAGCGATTGTCAGCGATAACGACAACCGCGCCGCCCAGTGGCTGGAGCTGAACCGCGAAAAATCGGCCGCATGGCCCAACATTAATCGCAAAAAAGAAGCTCTCCCAGATGCCGACGCCTGGAAGGGTAAAGAGGGTAAGTATCCTGCCGAATTTAAGGATGAGGCGGGGGCCTAGGGAGGCCATCGAGTGTTCAGTCAAAAAAAAATGCATCCCCACAGGCCAGACATGCCGTTGAAATGCCCATAATATGTTGATTATTAATGGTTTTTTTATTAGCAGCCAGGGTATCCTCTCCCTTATTTTTCCACTACCCCCGGCGCACATTAACCATTATGAAAATAATTCTTGCCTTTAATTACTGCTTCCTGTAAGTAAAGCGGCATTTCGCCCACGCGTAAGGATAACATTTGACGCAATATAGCGATAAAGGCTTTAACGCCCCCCCCTTTGCCAGCCCTGCTGGCGGCCAAACCGCGCCAGAGAAAGCGGCATGGCAGACTGTTGGCATTAGCCCCACCACCAACTGGGCCGAACAAGACGAACGATTAAAACAATTGTGGGATCAGGGTCTGACCCCCGCCAAAATTGCCGAAGCCTTGGGTCGCACCGAAGCCGCCGTGATGACACGCGCGGCACGCATTGGCCTGCCCCGCCGTTTTGCCCCCGGTCGCAAGGCCCAAAGCCCCAACGTGGCCCGCCCCACGGTAAAGCGCGAAGCGCGCATGCGCAGCACCGCATCGTTCACCAACTTGGCCGAACCCGTGGCCCAGATTGTGGAGCGCGTGTGTTTAATGTGCCTAACCAAATTCCCCAGCGTCGGTCGTCATAACCGCATTTGCAACGGCTGCAAGGACACTAACGAATATCGCAATGCGCTGGAAGTGACCGAATATAACGTTCAAAGCCGATCGTAATCGCAGCGCGGCCCGTTTTGGTTGACTGCTCGAAAGCGAGCCCATCAATGGCACAAACATTCAACGGCACTGGCATTAACGCCGCCCAACGTCATGCCTGTCATACAATCACCCCCTGATAAGCAATAAGAGCGGCAGGGCGATAAGATCAGGGCCCATTCATTCAGAACGTTTACACACACCAGCACTTCAAACCTTGCTGAAGCAGAAAGGCATTTTGCGGGCCGAACGCCACAATAACCAAGGCCATGAGCGCGCACCCTCAAGAAAAGGCAGAGAAAAAGACGACACGTTCATGCGTGGGAGGATGGGAGGGGGAAAGGCGCAAGAGAAACAATAGGCAACAAAAAACCCCTGTTTGAGATACCAGCCAAAGCGTGGCAACCCAAACAGGGGTCAGTTGCGCTCAGAAGAATTACTTCTTCTTCGCTGTTTTTTTCGCTACTTTTTTCACCGTCTTTTTGGCGGGTTTTTTAGCAGCTTTCTTTTTTACAGCCATGTTTTTCTCCTCCTCGTAGAGAAAGTACGATCATCATCATCGTATAATCGTTACCAAGTCAATAACAATTCTGTGTTTGAGTGCGATTTGAATCAATTTTTGTGTTTCTTCATGTCATATCGTTGCATACACGCAACAGATTTTGCATCACGCGCGCATCACAACGCGATGATGATGCAAAAATTTTCGCGCGATGATTCTGTTTTTTGATTCTGCTCACGCAATTTTTTTGTCGCACTATCGATGTGTGACTATCGATGTGTGATGGTGATGATCATCATGCCAAACATATTTATGGCACCGCACAACAAATGGGGCAGCCACTATCAAACCATCGCTGATGACAAGGGACAGACTAGCGTGATGTATCGCCAAACAGGCGGCGGCGCAGGCCCAGGCCGCGTTCGCGCGCGGCGTCTTCTAAATGAGGGGGCAGCTGAAGATCGGCCGCCTCAATCACAATTTCTTTGCGCTTGATCACCGACCAATCGCCCGCCATGCGGCCAATCGCGGCGTGATGTTGCCCATAATAAGGTGTCACGGCGCCTGCGCTGATGCCGTCGCCGCCATTGCCTGCCAGGCCATCGCCCGCCTGAACAGGTTCAGGCATGCCGGTGATAGGGTTGATGACCATGGGCCGCACCTGATCGATGGGCTGACCAGAAACAGTTTGTTTGGCATGCTGGCTGACATGAGCATGACCGCCCGCCCCGCCACCCGCCATGCCAGGAATGCCAAAGTGACCGCCTGCAATAATATCTTGCACCTTGCCTTCGTCACCCTCACGCAAGGGGTGCGAGGTAGCGATTTTCACCTTCGACCGGCCAAGCATGATGCGTTCCTGTTCGGCGTGCGCGGCGGCTTGGCGCTGCTGCGTGGCCAGTTCCATTAACCCACCCACGGCAATGGCCCCCGCTTCGGTGGCCGATTTATTTTGCGCCAGCGCCGTTTCAAATGCGTGGTTGAGGGCCGCAAATTCAGGTGGTGCTTCGGTCAGTGCGGGTGAAGCAGTCTCGGCGGTCCAGTCGGGGTCTTTCAGTTGCAGGGTTAAATCATCAACAATTTTTTCGCGGGCCGAGGTTGCCTGCGTAAAACCAGGCACAGGCAAAAAGCGATGCACGCGCATGGCGGCCGTTTTTTCGGGCACGCAGTGCAGAAGCCGCGCGCGGATCAGCTGCTCTTGCACAAAGATATAGGCTTGCCCCTCGCGCTGTTTGCGAAGGTGATCATAAGAAATGCGCTGGCGCACGTTCAACGAAATACTGCGATCATCCATATAGTTTTCATTGCTGAAAATGCTGGCCACATTGCTTTGCGGGGCGGTATAGCCCTTTGTTTCCATCACCCACTCGTGACCCGCGTGTTTATCCAGAAAGTCTTTGGTGTCCAGCGGGTCTTCGATCTTCCCAAAAATTTTAATGTTACAGTTACCCACAATCGATCGCGCTTCCTGCTTCACGCGGCGTTCCATCGCCGCCAAATCCTGCGCGGCGAACACAAGGCTGAAACCGAGTGAGCGCGCCTGCGCCGCCATCACGTTCATGCCGGGGGCTGTATAATAACCCACCTCGTCGAACACGGTCATATAGCTGTTGGCCGAACGTGTTTGCTTGGTGCCAATCGCTTCTTCCCAGCTGCCTTCCACCGAGGCGCCAAGGGTTGACCCCATCATGCCCTTCAGCCCCGCCACCACAATTTTACCCAGGTTGGCCGCTTCATCCAACGCCTTTTCAAGCGCGGGGATCAGCACAATAAGAATGCGGCGGTTCAACACCACGTCGATCACATCGATATCGGCCAGCTGCGCTTTGAAGATATAGTGATATTCATCGGCCAGCGATTGCAGCGAGCGTGTAAACTGCATCGACAAATAACCATGCTGCTGGCGCGCCACCTGCAAATCGTACATGGGCTGATCGGGGCTGGGTGGTTTTTCGTTCCCGTCATCATCGAACGCGGCATCAATATATCCAGGCAGGGTTTGCAGATACCCCTGAAGACCGCGAATAATCCGCTCTGGCAGCTTGGCATTGCGGCTGAGTTTAATAATGGGGCCCAGTTCCAGGTTATCGCGCACCGTGCCAATATCCATCAGCAGGCCTTCGTGATCGCGCATATAGGTGAGAGCAGGCATCAGGGCGAACATCAGGGCGGTCGCACGCTCTTTCCACATGGCGTTATCGCCGCCGGCATCGGGCATCAAGCTGATAATCATGTTGGCAAGAAACGATGACGAGCCGTTGGCAAACGGATTCATGGTGTTGGAAAGCGCCGCATCATCGCTGTTGCCGGTCATATAGTTCAAAATCAGCAGGTCATCATCGCGGCCAAAGCGGCGGGCGAGCGCATAAAGCGATGCCCACAAATCGGTATCGGCCTTACCATCGACATACACAAACCCCGAACCCCACGTGAGCGCGTTCGACACAAGTGACTTTAACCCCTCGGTTTTACCGGCGCCGGTTGTCCCCAGATATAAGAAGTGGGTTCGCGCATCGTTATTGCTCACCCAAATCTCCTGCCCTGTTTCCTCACAGGTGCCCATGTATAAAATGCCCTCGGCTTTGCCGGCGCCGCCTTTGCCGGGGGGAGGGTTGTTGGGGTCTTTCAGCTTATCGCCGGCGGTGGCCGGAATTTTCCACGGCAGCTTGAACGTGCGCTTATCGGCCCAGCCATAGTACATAAGGGCGCATAGAAAAATAAAATCGGTCGAGTTGAGCACCCACGTAAAAGATTCGGCGAACGGCGGGACGATGGGAAGAAAGGCCACACCCAACCCCACAAACATCAACAGCGCGCCCACAACCTCGAACTTGCCGAAGTAATCGGCCAGCTTGACATAAACGGGGCGCGGATCCTTAAGGAGCCACGCCTGGCGCACTTGCATTTTATGGACGGGCGTTGCCATATCTGCGATGTCCTCTTTAGCTATCTGCCCGCGGGCAGGCCGTTAGTTAAGCAAGCGTAAACTATAATCCTTCAAACGCCAATTTTTCATTAATTTCGGTCGTGACTCACTTTGAGTGATTATCCAGCTTTTTTCCGTGGCTTCGCCTTCACCTCAACATGAGATACTTTCAAAAGCCCTTTCAGATATTGGCCGGTATAGCTGCGTTTTTCGCGGGCGACATCTTCGGGGGTGCCGGTGGCCAAAATCTCGCCGCCGCCATCGCCGCCTTCGGGGCCCAAATCAATCACCCAATCGGCCGTTTTGATCACTTCCAGGTTGTGTTCAATCACCAGCACGGTGTTGCCCGTCTCGACCAGCGAATGCAGCACATCCAGCAGCTGGCGCACGTCATCGAAATGCAAACCGGTGGTGGGTTCATCGAGAATATAAAGTGTTTTGCCTGTTGCACGGCGCGAGAGTTCCTTGGCCAGCTTCACGCGCTGCGCCTCGCCGCCCGAAAGCGTGGTGGCCGGCTGCCCAATTTTGATATAGCCCAACCCCACCTGATGCAGCGTTTCAAGCTTGCCGCGTATCAGCGGAATGTTGGCGAAAAAGCCCACGCCTTCTTCCACCGTCATATCCAAAACATCGGCGATGCTTTTGGTGTTATATTTCACCTCCAGCGTTTCGCGATTATAGCGCTGGCCGTTGCATTCATCGCACGTCACATAAACATCGGGCAGAAAGTGCATGGCGATTTTGATCACGCCATCGCCCTGACACGCCTCGCACCGGCCACCTTTCACGTTAAAGGAGAAACGCCCAGGGCCATAGCCGCGCGTCTTCGCCTCAGGCAGGCCGGCAAACCAATCACGAATGGGCGTAAAGGCGCCCGTGTAGGTGGCGGGGTTGCTGCGCGGCGTGCGGCCAATGGGTGATTGATCAATATCAATAATTTTATCGAGGTGGTGAACGCCGCGAATGGCCTGGTGTTCGGCTCCACTCTCGCGGCTGCCGTTCAGCGTTTTGTTCAGCGCCTTATAAAGCGTTTCGATAATCAAGGTGCTTTTGCCGCTACCCGACACACCCGTGACACAGCAGAATGTGCCCATAGGAATTTTGGTGGAAACATTTTTAAGGTTGTTGGCTTTGGCGCCCACAACCTCCAGCCATTTGCCGTTGCCCATGCGGCGTTCGGCCGGCACGGCAATAGTGCGACGACCGCTGAGATATTGTCCGGTTAAACTGTGGCTGGCTTTGGCAATATCGGCGGAGGTTCCTGTCGCAATCACCTTGCCGCCGTGCACGCCAGCACCCGGCCCAATATCGATGACATGATCAGCGGCGCGAATGGCATCTTCATCGTGTTCCACCACAATCACCGTGTTGCCAATATCGCGCAGGTGCTTCAGCGTTTCCAGCAGGCGATCATTATCGCGCTGATGCAGGCCGATGGATGGTTCATCCAGCACATACAGCACGCCCGTCAGCCCCGCCCCGATTTGTGATGCCAAACGAATGCGCTGGCTTTCACCGCCCGAAAGCGTGCCCGCCTGGCGCGAGAGCGTGAGATAATCCAGCCCCACGTTCACAAGAAACCCCAGACGCATGTTGATTTCTTTCAGAATGCGCGTGGCAATTTCATTGTGCTTGGCCGAGAGTTTTTTGGGCAGGCCTGTAAACCATTCCTGCGCCGCGCGAATAGAAAATTGTGAGACGTTATGAATATTCAACCCCGCCACTTTCACGGCCAGGGCTTCAGGCTTCAGGCGCTGGGCATCGCACGCGGGGCAGCGTTTGGCCTCTTGAAATTTTCCCAGCTCCTCGCGCATCCAATCGCTGCCTGTTTCGGTAAAACGGCGAGCCAGGTTGGGGATGACCCCTTCAAACGGGCGGTTGGTGTGGTATCGCCGCGCTTCATCTGAAAAATCGATTTTAACATTGGCGCCCTTGCTGCCGTGCAAAATCACCTGACGCAGCTGCTCGGGCAAATCTTTCCACGGGGTGTTCATGCTGCTTTTGTAAAGGCGGCAAATACTTTGCAGCGTTTGTGTGTAAAAGTATGCGCTGGGGTCTTTCCACGGCGCAATGGCACCATCAGCCAGCGAGAGAGTGATATCGGGGATCACCAGATCTTCCGTAAATTCCAACTGCTCGCCAAGGCCACTGCAGGTGGGGCAGGCGCCATGCGGATTGTTGAACGAAAAAAGCCGCGGCTCGATCTCAGGAATGGTGAAGCCCGAAACAGGGCACGCAAACCGCGATGAAAACAGGGTGATTTTTCCTGTCTCGACATCTTCCACTTCGCACAAACCATCGCCCAGGCGCAGCGCCGTCTCCACACTATCGGCCAGGCGGTTGCCCAAATCAGGGCCCATGACCAGCCTGTCAATCACCACCGAAATATCATGTTTCAATTTTTTATTCAGGGTGGGAATATCATCCAGCTCCACCACCTTGCCATCAATTTTGGCGCGCTGATAACCCTGGCGGCGCATCTCCATCAACTCTTGCCGATATTCGCCTTTGCGTCCGCGCGCAATGGGGGCCAGCAGCAGAATTTTGGCGCCATCCTTCAGCGTCTTTAACCTGTCCACCATCTGTGTCACGGTCTGGCTTTCAATGGGTTTGCCGGTGGCGGGTGAATAGGGCACGCCAATGCGCGCAAAAAGCAGGCGTAAATAATCATAAATTTCGGTCACCGTGCCCACGGTCGATCGTGGATTTTTGCTGGTGGTTTTTTGCTCAATCGAAATGGCGGGGCTTAAACCATCGATGCTGTCCACATCGGGCTTTTGCTGCATTTCCAAAAATTGGCGCGCATAGGCCGAAAGACTTTCAACATAACGGCGCTGCCCTTCGGCATAGATCGTATCAAACGCCAGCGATGATTTGCCCGAACCCGAAAGCCCCGTAATGACCACCAACTTATTTTTGGGGATCGTCACATCAATATTTTTCAGGTTATGGGTGCGCGCGCCGCGCACAATGATGTTGGTCAGGCTCATGGCCTTTTATATGGCGCCAAAAAGCCGCCTGTACAAGCGGCCCCCTCATGCCATGATGGCCGACAGGGCCTGGGGCTTTTCTCTGACCAAAAATAACGTATGATACGCGCATGACGAAAATCATCACCATCTTTGGCGGCACGGGGTTTGTGGGCCGATCGATTGTTAAACGGCTGGCCCAGGCAGGATACACGGTGCGTGTGCCCACCCGCACGCTCGATGATGCTCTGCGCCTGAAAACAGCGGGGGCAGTGGGACAAGTGGTGCCCATGCTCTTATCGCACACCGATGACGCCAGTCTGCAGCGGCTCATCGCCGGCTCTGATGCGGTGATCAATTGCATTGGCATTTTATATGAGCGCGGGCGGCAAAAGTTTGATCATATTCATCACCGCTTACCACAGCGCATGGCCGCCGTGGCGCAGCATGAAAATGTGCGGCGGTTTATCCACCTCTCGGCGCTGGGGGCCAGCATTACCAGCAAAAGCCGTTATGCCCGCAGCAAGGCCGAGGGCGAGGCCGCCGTGCGCAGCGCTTTTCCGCGCGCCACCCTTCTGCGCCCCAGTGTTATTTTCGGGGCCGATGACAATTTCTTGAATATGTTTGCGGGTCTGGCCAAATTTTTGCCTGCCCTACCGCTGATTGGTGGCGGCAAAACCCGTTTTCAGCCCATTTATGTGGGTGATGTGGCGGCGGCCGCAGAAGCCTGCCTGAACGCCGACAAAACATGCGGCCGTATTTATGAACTTGGCGGCCCCGCCACCTACAGCTTCAAAGAGTTGCTGCACTATACGCTGCAGCAAACAGGCACGCCCCGCGCGCTGGTGCCGCTTCCCTTTGCGCTGGCTAAAATTCAGGCGTTTTTTCTGTCGCTTTTGCCCACACCGCTGCTCACCCCCGATCAGGTTGAGTTGCTGAAAACCGATAATGTGGTCTCGGCGCAGGCCAACACCCTGGCCGATCTGGGCCTTCAGCCCCAGGCACTAGAGGTGTTGGCGCCCACATGGTTGCGCCGCTTTCGTCCTGGTGGCATGATATCGGCCAGATCGTTCTCATGAATGACGCGCCCAAACTCAGCACAACCGACGCGGACGAAACCCCGCCACCCCCTAGCAGCTATATGCGTCGACGCAGCTTTGCCGAAGATCGCTTCCGCCGCATCGAAGATGTGCGCGAACGCTGGATTTTAACAGGCATCATCACGCTCGTGGGCCTGGCCATGGCCATTTATGTCTCTATCTCGCTGTCGCTGCCGGGTTAAATTTCCCAACGTCAGCGCGTAAATTTACAATCAACCGCGCACCGTCTATATACCCCCCTGTGGAGAGGTGGCAGAGCGGTTGAATGCGGCGGTCTCGAAAACCGTTAGAGGTGCAAGCCTCTCGAGGGTTCGAATCCCTCCCTCTCCGCCAGCATGGGTCATGTTGGTTGTGCAGGTCGGGCGATAGCCCATGCACCCGCAGCGCACCAACGCACGTCTCTTGTCAACGGTGAGCATTCTCCCGCCGCAAGCCCTTCAGCGCCTCGGCCACCAGAAAGGCCAGCTCAAGCGCCTGTGTCGCGTTCAGGCGCGGATCGCAGTGGGTTTGATAACGCGCCGCCAGATCTGATTCAGAAATCTGATACCCACCGCCCACACATTCGGTCACATCTTGCCCTGTCATTTCAAGGTGAAGGCCGCCCGGATAAACACCTTCAGCGTGACAGGCATGAAAAAACGCTTTTACCTCTGACAGAATGCGATCGAAGCTGCGCGTCTTCAACCCGTTTTGCGTGGTCGATGTATTGCCGTGCATGGGGTCACTGCACCATACCACGGCCTTGCCCGCAGCCTTCACAGCGCGCAGCAGTGGGGGCAGTTTCTCGGCCACTTTATCATCGCCCATGCGCGCAATCAGTGTCAGGCGGCCGGGCTTGTTCTGGGGGTTCAGCACATCAATCAGCCGCAGCAATTCATCTGTGCCCATGGTTGGCCCGCATTTCAGGCCAATGGGGTTGTGCACCCCGCGCATAAATTCGACATGCGCGCCATCCAGCTGGCGTGTGCGATCGCCAATCCACAACATATGCGCCGAGACATCATACCAATCGCCCGAGGTGCTATCGACGCGCGTCAAGGCTTCTTCATAATTCAGCAACAATGCCTCGTGTGCCGTGAAAAAATTTGTTTCGCGTATTTCGGCCACCGTATCGCCCGTAATGTTGCACGCCGCCATAAAGGCCAACGTTTCATCAATGCGTCCGGCCAAATCTTCATATCGCTTGGCCTGCGGATGGCCTGAAAGAAAGTTCAAATTCCAGCGATGCACCTCATGCAAATCAGCATAACCGCCCTGGGCAAAGGCGCGCAGCAAATTAAGCGTGGCGGCCGATTGATGATACACCTCGATCATACGTTGCGGATCGGGCACGCGCGATTGGGGCGTAAATTCCAACCCATTAATAATATCGCCCCTGTAACTGGGCAGCGTCACATCACCGCGCGTTTCCACATCGCTGCTGCGGGGCTTGGCAAACTGCCCCCCCATGCGCCCCACCTTCACCACACGCGTGGCGCCGCCGAATGTCAGCACCACCGCCATTTGCAAAATCACACGAAACGTATCGCGGATGGTGTTGGCCGAAAATTCGCTAAAACTCTCGGCGCAATCGCCTCCCATGAACAAAAAGGCGTTGCCCTCTGTCACCTTGGCCAGCGCCTTGCGCAGCTGCCGCGCCTCGCCCGCAAACACCAGGGGCGGCAATCGCGATAACCTTGCCTCGGCCGCCTGAAGTTTGGCCGCATCAGGGTAAAGTGGCAGTTGCGATATGGGTTTCGATCGCCAGCTAGTGGGCGACCATGAATGCGAACCTGTCATGCTGGTTAATCTGCCCCAAAAATGTGTGAAAAGAAAGGCGCCCGTTGGCGGCGCCGCAACCGCAAGGCTTATCGCTGCTTAACTTCGGCAACAATCAGCACCAGCGGTTTGCGCTTTTTGGGCCATATCAGCGTTGCTACTGTGAGAGCCAAGATGGTGCAGATCAGTTCCATACTTTGATCGTATCAAATGATCATGGTTAATGCCTCAACGATCAATATTTTCGCGCCTTTTTAAGAGAAAATTTATTTTCTCCACACTTTTGCCTGAATGTTTCTTCATAACCATTCTTATGAAAACCCCAGCCATTCAAAAACTCCAACTTGAACGTCGCATCATTTCCGGCGCGGCCAGAGACATTGCCTCAATTGAATTAAAATTGATGCTGGAGGCCGCCAAATTGGGTATGACAGCTTTTCGCAACAACCACTGTGACGGCGCCCTATCAGTTGGCGCGATTATCACCGATGCACAATATCAAATCATCGCAACGGGATATTCACGCGAGTGGGATTCACTTCCCGATGACCCGCGCCCCCATGCCGAGGGCATTGCGATTGCCAAAGCGTTGAACAAACTTGGTGACAATGCACCACGATTGGGAGATATGAGAGGTAGCCCCATGGTCGTTGAGCCTAGAAAACGCACTGTTCTTCCTGAAGGCTGTATAATATTCACAGGCATTGAGTGTTGTCGCCGACGCACACAATCAACCTCATGTGCTGAACGCGCGCTGAGGGCAGGTATTTCAAATTTTGTCGTGGGCATGCGTGAACCGAACACATTAGTTGAACAATGCGGCATTGAATATTTGAGGGCCGCAGGGGCAAAACCCACGCAACGCATCAGTCCTGAAATTTATGCATTCGTGTGCGCCGCCAACCCCCACATCACCTTCCCACCTTTTGAACAGTGCATCATTTAATGGTGCGGGCAGCCGGAATCGAACCGGCATGCTATTGCTAGCGCAGGATTTTAAGTCCTGTGCGTCTACCTGTTCCGCCATGCCCGCCTGGTGCCAATGACAGATCCCTGCTTTCGCAGGGACAAAGCTTTGCTACCCTCGCTGCGCTCGGCAAGCAAGCGCTTTGTTTTAAGTCCTCTCGCGTCACCCTGCTCCGCCATGCCCGCGCTGTTCCTTGATAAACGAAAATTTTGGCGTGGCAAATAAAGGAAACGGTAGTGGGTCAGTTTGAAAATCAATAATTGCAAAATGACTTTGCCAAAGCGGTCAAGCATGGCATGATGGGGCATGGCCAAGAACCCCAAAAGACCGCGTGACCCGAACCAGCTTGCCGCCTTGATAGCGTGGATAGCTACGGGTGAGGTTAAGGACAATTCGCCGGACGAAGGCAAGAACCCTGCGGCTGTGGCTCGTGGCAAAAAAGGGGGACTTATAGGTGGCAAGGCTAGAGCCACCAAATTGACGGCAGCACAGAGAAAAAAGATTGCCAAAAAAGCCATAAAAACTAGATGGGCTAAAGATTAAACTTCTTCTTCCTGATTTTCTTTGGCGTCATCACTACCCTTTTTCCCATTTTTTCGCTTATAGCCAGGATACCATTCGATAAGACCGTATTGCCCCCTTTTTACCAATACAACCCCCCCATCTGTTTTTGCTAAACGATGCAATACTGAGCCAACAGTGTTAACAAAACTTACCGATGAATGAGTAATGCCACCTTCTTCTAGGAACTGGGCGATTTCGGCAGGGGTTAGTGGCTTTCGTTTCATCCCCATCAATTTACGAATGGCATCTGGCACGGAAAGGCCGAAGAAAGTGTCATTTTTGATAACATCGTTAATCGTGGCCTTTTCAACTGGTTTTACCGATGTTTGCCCAATAAAAGAGCGAACACCATCAATCATTTTGTCGATAGTATCGCGCTTGGCTAAAAGGTCGGCTAAAACAGCGTTGTAATCAATGCCCTGATTTTGGTCGTTTTCCATTGACGGAATCCCTATAAATCGTTATAAAAAAAACAGAAGGGGCGGGCTAACGCTTCCGCTCCCCCTGTATGGTTCATGGATAGAACCTAGCCTTTTGGGCTGTTACTCTATTATCATGTACCACCTGCCCTTCTTCGACGTTGGTTAGGATTAAAATACACCCCCTCAAGCCGCCAGCTTTTGGGGGTGTTTTATTATTTACCCCTTCTTAATTTGATTCGCAAGAAAAATTTACACTGAAATTTACAAAATGTTGTAATTGACTATTGACGCATACAACACGTCTCAAGTATAAAAGTCAGTATGAACCGACTGACCACAGAACAACGCGCTCAAATCCTGCACTTGTTGTGCGAGGGGAATAGCATACGCGCAGTAACGCGCCTTACTGGGGTAAGCAAAAATACCGTCACAAAGTTGTTAGTAGACGCTGGTAAGGCGTGTGCTGAATACCAAGACCGCGTGTTTCGTGAATTGCCGTGCAAGAAAATCCAAGTGGATGAAATCTGGTCATTCGTTTATTCAAAGGCCAAGAATGTGCCTGAAAACAAGCAGGGCGAGGCTGGAGATATTTGGACGTGGACGGCCATTTGCGCTGATACCAAACTCGTTCCTAGCTGGCTTATTGGTGGGCGTGATGCTGAATATGCCGTGTCATTCATGCGTGACCTTGCCGCCCGTTTATCAAACCGCGTTCAACTGACCAGTGACGGCCACCGCGCCTATTTGTCTGCCGTGGAAGGTGCGTTTGGTGCGGACGTGGATTATGCCCAGCTTGTGAAAATGTATGGTGACGTGGTGGAAGGCCGGAAACGCTATAGCCCTGCTGATTGCGTAGGCATTCAGAAAACCAAAATTAGCGGCAATCCTGACCCATGCTGCATCTCAACAAGCTTTGCCGAACGTCAAAACCTAACGATGCGGATGCACATGCGCCGCTTTACCCGCCTGACCAACGCTTTCAGCAAGAAGATTGAAAACCACGGCTATTCGGTCGCGCTGCATTTCATGTATTACAATTTTTGCCGCATTCATCAGTCCCTGCGTGTCACCCCAGCCATGGCCGCTGGCGTAACCAACAAACTTTGGGAAATGGTGGATGTGGTGAAAATGCTAGAGGACTATGAAAGCAATAATTCAAACTGACCCACTACCAAGGAAACAAACCAGTTGCCAAGCGCAAAAAGTCACGTTAACAATGCTCCACTTCAGACTGTTCCCCGGTAGCTCAGTCGGTAGAGCATGTGGCTGTTAACCACAGTGTCGGCGGTTCGAGCCCGTCCCGGGGAGCCAGAGTTGCCCCACGCGTTCCAGCATCTCACCATCCCACTCCTACTATCCCCCACGATCCCCGTTATCCACAACTGGCCAAGCGGGCCAGAATGGTTATGGTGTATTTATGCCCGAAGCCGTTGCCCTGCCCGTTGTTGCCCGCCCCCCTGCCGTGGCCGATGCCGCCTATCGCCAACCGCCGCATCATGTTCAAATTGAACAGGCCTTGCTGGGCGCCATCCTCACCAACAACGCCGCGTTTGAAAAAATTGGCGATTTTTTGAAGGCCATCCATTTTTATGATCCGGCGCATCAGCGCATTTTTGCGGCCATCGAAACCATGATCGCGCGCGGGCAGATTGCCGAACCACGCACGCTGAAAAACATCTTCGATCAGGATGCCGCGCTGGAAAAACAGGGCGGTGGCGCTTATCTGGCCGATTTGGCCGCAAACGCCATCAGCATTATTAACGTTGAAGATTTTGGCCGGCAGATTTTTGATGCCTTTCAACGCCGTCAGCTGATTGATATTGGCCAAGACCTTGTGAATGAATCGTTCACCCAGAATTTAGAAACTGAAGCCACGCAGCTGATTGAGGGCACCGAGCAAAAATTGTTCGAACTGGCCAATGCCGGCCAGGTGGGGCGCGGTTTTATTAAACTTAATCAGTCGCTGAACAGCGCCATTCGCGCGGCCGAAACAGCCTTTAAGCGCCAAAGCCACGTCACAGGCGTCACCACCGGCTTGCGCGATTTAGACAGGCGCCTTGGCGGCCTGCAACGGTCTGATCTTATTATTCTGGCGGGCCGGCCTGGCATGGGCAAAACAGCGCTGGCCACCAACATTGCGTTTAATGCGGCCAAGGCGTTTGCCAACAGCGGGCAAACCGAGGGCGCGGCCATTGGCTTTTTCACACTCGAAATGTCATCTGAACAAATCGCCACGCGTTTGCTGGGCGAATATTCTGAAGTGCCTTCTGATAAAATTCGTCGCGGCGATATTCGCGGCGATGATTTTGGACGTTTTCTGGAAGTTTCAAACTTCATGGCCAGCATTCCGTTTTATATCGATGACACCCCTGCCCTTTCCATCAGCGGCCTGCGCACGCGCGCGCGCCGCATGAAGCGCACAGTGCCCGATCTGGGGTTGATTGTGGTCGATTATTTACAGCTGCTGCAGGGCAGTGGCAACAGGCGCGATGATAATCGCGTGCTAGAGATCAGCGAAATTACCCGCGGCCTGAAGGCGCTGGCGAAAGAACTGCACATTCCCATTGTCGCGCTGTCACAGCTTTCGCGCGGTGTTGAAAGCCGCGATGATAAACGCCCGCAGCTGGCCGATTTGCGCGAGAGTGGCAGTATCGAGCAGGATGCCGACGTGGTGCTGTTTGTGTATCGCGAAGCCTATTACCACGATCAGCGCGAACCCAAACAAAAAGAAGATGAAACGCCCGAAAAATTTAACGATCGCCACGCCAACTGGCTCTCACGCGGCGAGCAAATTCGCAACCTGGCCGAAGTGATTATTGCGAAAAACCGCCACGGCAGCGTAGGCCCCGTGCAACTGCACTTCGATGGCCGCTTCACCCGCTTTACCGATCTTGAAAACCAGATGACGCGTTACGAGTAAGCCCGCACACGCGGCGCAAGACCGGCAAAAAATCAATCCTGCTGCTCAATAACTCTTATTACTGAACAACACACATTACACCCGCTTCAGGCGCTTTCGCTCGGTGCTGGTGGGGATGTGCAGCGCCTCGCGATATTTGGCCACCGTGCGCCGCGCGATGGGCACACCCTCGGCCGACAGGGCATGGGCCAGCTCATCATCTGATAAAACTTTGCGCGGGTTTTCGGCATCAATCAGCTGCTTCAGGCGGTGCTTCACCGCTTCGGCCGATTGCGCGCCATCACCGGTGCCAAGACCGTTGGTGAAAAAATATTTCAGCTCAAACACGCCCCGTGGCGTGGCCATATATTTTTGCGTGGTCACGCGGCTGATGGTGCTTTCGTGCAAGCCTGTGGCTTCGGCCACATCGCGCAGCACCATGGGTTTCAGGTGCGAGACGCCATTCACAAAAAACGCATCCTGCCGCGCCACAATCTCAATCGAAACTTTCAAAATCGTCTCGGCCCGCTGCGCCAGAGATTTCACCAGCCAGTTGGCCTGCTGCCAGCGTTCCGATAAATATCCTTTATCTTGCTTGGTAATGTTGCCCTTGGTCATGTGCACATAATATTTTTCATTGGCCAACACGCGGGGCAGCGCGGCGCTGTTCAACTCGACATGCCAGCTGCCACCCGGAATGGGGCGCAGCAGCACATCGGGGATCAGGGTGGCGGCCACATCATGCGTGAAGGCGGCGGCGGGCTTAGGGTTAAGGCGGCGGATATCGGCCAGCATGTCGGCCACATCGGCCGTATCAACACCACAAAGGCGAGAAAGCGCCGCCATATCGCGCCGCGCCACCAAATCAAGATGCTGTAAAAAAATCTCAATCGCGGGGTCGAACCTGTTTTGCTCTTTCAATTGCAGGGTCAAACATTCGGCCAGATTGCGTGCGCCAATACCGCAAGGATCCATGGCCTGAATTTTTTCAATGGCGCGGATAAATGTTTGTTCATCGGCGCCCAGCTGCGCGCGCGCCACATGCAAATCGGGCGGCAAATATCCTGCGTCATCCAGCAATTCAATCAACGCCGCCACCACCATTTTTTCGGCCGCATCGGCCACATCAATTTCCATTTGCTGATGCAGATGATCGCGCAGGCTGGGCCGCTCGCTGATGTGTGAAAGCCCCTCACAGTCATCATCAAACGGGGCGGCACTGCTTTTGGAAAGATGCGCGCTGTCATCGCTCCAAGGACTATCCCAAGGACTATCATCGCCAAAATTTTCGGTGCCTTCAAACGAGACATCGCCGTTCAGCCCCTCAGGCGCGGCTTCGGCGGTGGTGTCGCTGGTGGTGCGATCATCATCGGCTTTTTCCAGCAGGGGGTTGGTTTCCATTTCGGTGGCCACAAAGGCCGCCAACTCTTGCGAGGACATTTGCAGCAGCTTAATGGCCTGCTGCAGCTGGGGGGTCATGACCAGCTGTTGCGATTGCGAGAGCGAAAGTTGCTGCGAGAGTGCCATAGCCTTTTCAGGCTAAGGCCGCGCGGTTAGCAGCAGGTTAATGCAAATTGTGGGCCAGAGATATTAATTTCCGAGACCTAACTGGGGTATCTGACTGAGTCCCTCTTTTACTAGGCCTGGATCGGCTTGCTTGCCATCCACTTTAACATCTAAATTCGCAAAAGGTTTTCCGGCTTGTTGCTTCAAGTTTATAACCGTTTTTGGGCTTGCATTCAAACTTCCATCAGGCTCAAATCTTGGTGGTTGCTGGTCTGACACTTCAACACGCACATGTGCGGCTCCGTTTCGATGAGCTGAACCCACTACATCATACCCATGTCCGTTAGCTTTTAATTCCACTCTCCCGGACTTGTGTCGCATTACCAACGCTTGAGCCCCACTACCCGATGAATATGTTCCACCCATCATCCCCTCCAAAAAAAGTTGTTTCAAAATGATGGTAGTCGAAAGATACTAAAAACTAGCGAATAGAAGTAAACAAAAATTAGCCTTGATTATAACACCTGCGCCACTGCTTCCTTCTCCCTCAGCACGCGTTCAATCTCGGCGCGCTGGGCGGCGGTAGGGCGCAGGCTGGCGCTTTTTAACTGGCCACAGGCGGCCAGAATATCGCGCCCGCGGGGCGTGCGCACCGGGCTGGCGTAGCCGGCGCGGTTCACAATATCTGAAAATGTCTCAATCCGTTCATCGGTGCTGCATTCAAACGGCGCGCCCGGCCAGGCGTTGAAGGGAATAAGGTTCACCTTGGCATGAATGCCCGACAAAAGCTTGACCAGCGCCCGCGCATCGGCATCGCTGTCGTTCACACCCTTCAGCATCACATATTCAAACGTAATTCGCCGCGCGTTGGAAAGGCCCGGATAAGTGCGGCACGCCTGCAGCAACTCCTCCAGCGGATATTTTTTATTGAGGGGAATGATGGCGCTTCGCAACTCATTATTCGTGGCATGCAGGCTGATGGCCAGGTTCACCCCCAGCTCGGCCCCGCAGCGCGCAATCATGGGCACCACGCCGCTGGTCGACAGCGTAATTTTCCGCTTTGAAATGGCAATGCCGTGGCCATCCATAATCAATCTCAACGCCTCGGCCACATTCTCATAATTATACAATGGCTCGCCCATGCCCATCAGCACAATGTTGCTCAGCATGCGTTCATCTTTGGTGCTGGGCCATTCGCCCAGCGCATCGCGCGCCAGCATCACCTGCCCCACAATCTCGGCTGCGGTTAAATTGCGCACCAGTTTTTGCGTGCCCGTATGACAAAACCGGCACGTGAGTGTGCACCCCACCTGCGAACTGATGCACAGCGTGCCCCTGTCTTCCTCTGGAATATGCACCATCTCAATCAAATTTCCGTCGGCCAGCTTCAGCAGCCATTTTTGCGTGCCATCGACCGATTGTTGGTGCTGGGCGATGTCAGGTCGCGCCAAGGTATAATGCTGCGCCAAAATCTGCCGCACGGGCTTGGCCAAATTGGTCATCTGCTCAAAATCACGCGCGCCGTGGCAATACATCCAGCTGAACAGCTGCTTGGCCCGAAAGGCGGGCAGGCCGTGGGTGGCCAGCGCTTCGGCCAGCTGGGTCTGCGTCAGGCCAAGAAGATTGATGGGTTGGGTCATAAACGGGTTTTAAGCCTTTTAAGCGGGTTTTTCAAAGCTTTCGTGTGGTTAACGCAGGTTCACCGAATTTTAAGGCCCGTGTGGCATGGTCAGATGATCCGGACGATCATGAGTCAGCAAGAACATCACTGGGCGCGACAGGCGCTCCAACGCCTTGAAAAAGAGGGGCTTCCGCCCCTGCCCAAGTTTTATGAGATGTTTTATATCTATTACGCAGGCAAAAATGCCAACCTGCAAATGGCCATTGATACGCTGGCGCGTGAGTTTGGCAGCATCACCATGCAGCAGTGCGAAAACATTTATAACGCGCATCTGGGCATTGATAACGAGCACAAAGCGCTGAACGACGCCAACACCGCCCTGGAAGCCGAGTTGAAAAAAGTGATGACGATGATTGATGAAGCATCATCGGGCACGAAAAAATTTGATGCGACGCTGACCAGCTTTGCGGGCGATTTGAATCAGGAAAAGCCGCAAATCGATATGCTGAAAATTGTGGTGGCGCGCGTGGCGCAAGAAACAAAAACCATGGCCGATCAGAACAAGCGCTTGCAGGAACGTTTGAAAGATTCCACCGATCAGATCAGCGAACTGCGATTTAATTTGGATAAAACACGGCAGGAAAGTTTGCAAGATCCGCTGACCGAAGTGGGCAACCGCAAGTTTTTCGATGCCGAGGTTGAACGATTGGTGAAAGAAGCCGCCACCAACGGCGAACCCCTCAGCCTTTGCATGATCGATATCGATTTCTTCAAAAAATTTAATGATAACTACGGGCATCAGGTGGGCGATCAGGTTCTGAAACTGGTGGGTCGCACACTGAAAGAAAACGTGAAAGGCCGCGACGTTGTGGCCCGCTATGGTGGCGAAGAATTTGCCGTTCTTCTGCCGCAAACACGCCTGGAAGATGCCGGGCGCGTGGCCAACCTTTTGCGCATCAGCGTGGGCAACAAACGCATTACGCGCAAAAACACGCAAGAAACGCTGGGCACCATTACGCTTTCGGTGGGTGTGACGCAGTACAGAATTGGCGAAACAGTGGGCACCATGATTGAACGGGCCGATACGGCCCTGTACAAAGCCAAAGGCGATGGTCGCAACCAGGTGGCCATGGCCGTCCTGCCGCAGTAGCGTCCTTGGGTCAAGAAAACATTTTTTTGCGTCCATCCGCAAAGCAGATAGACTTGCGACATGATGTCGTCTTTGGCCGTGGCCCCTGCACCCGAAACCGAACCCCCTTTTATGCAAAAGCTCAACAGCGGGCAACGCCGCGCGGTCGAGGCGTTGGAAGGCCCTGTGCTGGTGCTGGCGGGGGCGGGCACAGGCAAAACGCGGGTGCTGACCACGCGCCTGGCCTGGCTGCTGTACACGGGCGCCGCGCAGCCTGGGCAAATCATGGCCGTCACTTTTACCAACAAGGCCGCCAACGAAATTCGTGAGCGTGTGGGGCACATGCTGGGCTGTAGCACCGATGGCTGGTACATGGGCACGTTTCATGCGCTGGCGGCGCGGCTGCTGCGTCCCTATGCCGAGCGTGTGGGGCTGAAAAGCAATTTTACGATTTTGGATGATGATGATCAGATCAGGTTGATCAAGCAATTGGTGCAGGCCCATAACCTTGATGATAAACGCAACCCCGCGCGTTTGCTGCACGCCGTTATTTCCAGTTGGAAAGATAAAGGCCTCACGCCCGATAAGGCCCCCAGCGACAGTGGCGATTTGGCGGATGGAAAATTGAGACAGATTTATGCCGAGTATCAAGAGCGGTTGTTATCGCTGAACGCGTGCGATTTTGGCGATCTGCTGCTGCATCACCTCACGCTGTGCCAAAAGCACCCCGATGTTTTGTCCAACCTGCATGCGCGTTTCAAATATATGATGGTGGATGAATATCAAGATACCAACGTGGCGCAATATATGTGGCTGCGGCTTTTGGCGCAGGGCAGCAACAACCTGTGCGTGGTGGGCGATGAAGATCAATCCATCTATGGTTGGCGCGGGGCAGAGGTTGGGAATATTTTGCGCTTTGCCGATGATTTTCCGGGCGCCACCGTGGTGCGGTTGGAAGAAAATTATCGCAGCACCGGCCACATTCTTTCAGCTGCCAATGGTTTAATTGCCAACAACCGCCAGCGTTTGGGCAAACAACTGCGCGCCGTGGCCGGCATGGGCGATAAAGTGGTGGTGGCCAGTTATTGGGATCATGACGAAGAAGCGCGCCGCATTGCCGGAAAAATTGAAGCGGCGCACCGCGGTGGTCACAGCCTGGCGCAGATGGCCATTATGGTGCGGGCGGGGTCGCAAACCCGTGCGTTTGAAGAAGTTTTTTTAAGCCTGGGCATTCCTTATAAGGTGCTGGTGGGCGCGCGGTTTTATGAACGGCTTGAAATCCGTGATGCGATGGCCTATTTGCGCGTGCTGATGGTGCCCGAAGATGATCTGGCGTTCGAACGCATCATCAACACGCCCAAGCGCGGCATTGGCCCCAGCGCCATGCAGCAGTTGGCACAACTGGCGCGCGATCAGAACATCCCCTTAACAGAATCGGTGCTGCGCCTGTGCGAAACGGACGAGCTGAAACCAAAAATGCGGCAAACGCTGCAGCAGCTGATGCAAAGTTTTTCGCGCTGGCGGCAGTTGCTGCACACCATGCCGCACCCCGAAGTGGCGCAGATTGTGCTGGACGAAAGCGGCTACACCGGCATGTGGCAGGCCGATAAATCGCCCGAAGCGCCAGGCCGACTTGAGAATTTGAAAGAATTGATCAACGCCATTGGCGAATTTAATACGTTGCCCGCTTTTTTAGAACACGTGGCGCTGGTGATGGAGCGCGCGGCCGATGCCGGCGCCGAGCAGGTGAGCATGATGACCCTGCATGGCGCGAAGGGGCTGGAGTTTGATACGGTGTACC